>NZ_FR896372.1:9773-56189 GCF_000435155.1 Dialister sp. CAG:357
CCGCCGCCGGCGGTCTTTTTTTTGTATGCCACGTGAAAATGGAGAAATCAGGGGATAATCCGCGTATTCTCTATCATTTCCTGCTTTATCGCAGCTTTTCTTTGCTTTATGACTTCTCATAGACGGAAAGGGGCTCTTATGGTAAACTATAAACTTGACATCTATAAGGGCAGGGCATACAATTTTTTATAAGGATAAAAATGGGAAAGTGTTGCTATCCTGAATAGAATTTTACATAAGAAGATTACTGGACCAATGACAGGTCCAAAGGAAAGGACAGGGAATCATGAGTAAACCTCTCGTAGCCATTGTAGGCAGACCGAATGTAGGAAAATCGACACTCATTAATGGTCTGGCGCAGCGGCGCGTTTCCATTGTAGAGGACATCCCCGGCGTAACAAGAGAC
Source organism: Dialister sp. CAG:357 (assembly GCF_000435155.1). Taxonomy (NCBI): domain Bacteria; kingdom Bacillati; phylum Bacillota; class Negativicutes; order Veillonellales; family Veillonellaceae; genus Dialister; species Dialister sp. CAG:357. Next base: position 10,180 of record NZ_FR896372.1, read on the forward strand.
AGAATTTATTGCGATGTAAAGTGGCTCGACAGAGAGTTCACATTGATCGATACGGGCGGAATTGAATTCAAGGACGAAAGGGACCAGATCTCCAGCGGCATCCGCCAGCAGGCAGAACTGGCCATGGATGAAGCCGACGTTATTCTTTTCGTTGTGGATGCAAGGACAGGAATGACAGCAGACGATGAAACAATCGCAGGACTTCTCAGAAGGACAGGCAAACCGGTTGTTCTCTGCGTCAACAAAGTAGACAGTGAAAACCAGGAAATGGATGTCTATGAATTTTATTCGCTCGGACTCGGGGATCCGGTCGGAATTTCTGCCGTCAACCGTCTGGGCTTCGGCGAACTTCTCGACCGCATCACGGAAGGCTTCCCGGCAAGAACGGAAGAGTCTTCCGAAGACATTATCCGTACTGCCATCGTAGGCCGTCCGAATGTCGGGAAATCCACGCTGATCAATTCGCTTCTCGGATACCAGAGATCCCTTGTAGCTGACGAAATGGGAACGACGCGCGACGCAGTCGATTCCGTATGGAAGTTCAAGGGCAAGACATTCGTGCTGGTCGATACAGCCGGCATGAGAAAGAAGAGCAAGATTGATGAGCCTGTTGAAAAATACAGCGTCATCCGCTCAATCCGCGCTATCGACAACTGCGACGTAGCCATCTTCATTCTGGATGCCGAGGATATGCTGACAGAGCAGGATAAGAAGATCATAGGCTACATCCATGAAGCAGGGAAGGGCCTGATCCTTTTCGTCAATAAATGGGATACCATTGAAAAAGGAAATACAACAAACGTTGAGTTTGAAAAGGAAATCAGAAAAGGACTTCCTTTTGCATCCTATGCGCCGGTTCTTTTCGGATCGGCTCTTACCAAGCAGAGAATCCATCGTCTTGGCGACATGATCTATGCAGTGGCAGAACAGGCAAGCCTTCGTGTTCCGACCGCTGTTCTCAATGACCTTCTCGAAGATGCCAAGATGGTCAATCCGCCGCCGGCACATTCCGGCCGCGTAGCAAAGATTTACTACATGACGCAGGTAGGGATTCGTCCGCCAACGTTTGTCATGTTTGTGAATGACGCCAACCTGATCCACTTCTCCTATGTCCGTTTCATGGAAAACAGGCTGAGAGAAGCGTTCAGCTTTGAAGGGACGCCTATCCGCATTGTTATCAGAAGCAAGAAGGATGGTGGAGACGACTGATGGAATCATTCCTATGGATTGTGCTCTCCTATTTTATCGGCGCAATCCCAAGCGGGTATATCATTGGCAAAGTATTTTACCATGTCGATCTTAAAAAGACGGGAAGCGGCAATATCGGTGCAACGAATGCATATCGCGAGCTTGGCGTTGTTGCCGGCCTTTCCGTATTTATCTGTGACTTTTTGAAAGGATTCATCGCCGTTCATCTGGGGATGCCTGATCCGCTCATCGTTCTGGCATGCGCTATCGCAGCCATCGTAGGGAATGACTGGTCCATTTTCCTGCACTTCAAGAGCGGGAAGGGCGTTGCCTGCGGCGTTGGCGCCTTTGCTTATATTTCAGCTCCGGCTGTTCTTTGTGCCTTTGCCGTGTGGCTTCTTGTCTTCAAGGCAAAGCACATCGTGTCTTTAAGTTCCATCATAGCTGCCCCTGTCGTAGCTCTTGTCCTTCTCATTGAAGGCGCTTCTGCCGAATATGTCATATTCGCAGCTCTGGCAGCCGTGATTGTTATCGGGAAGCACAAAGATAACATCAAAAGGCTCCTGAAAGGGGAAGAAAAGCCGATTACCAGAGAAAAGAGGTAAGTCTTGTGAAAATAGCCATGATAGGTGCTGGCGGCTGGGGTACAGCTATGATGATTTCCCTTGCCGGCCGTCATAAAGACCTTGTCTTGTACTGCAGGAAGCCGGAAACGGCAGAAAAGCTCAATCGCGAGAGGGAAAATAAGGAATACCTGCCCGGAGTTCATCTTCCGGAGGTTATCCGTATTACCAGTGATCTGAAGGAAGCAGTGGAAGGCGCGGGCTGCGTCGTCATCTGCACGCCGTCAAAGGCTGTGGCTGATACGGCAGGCAAAATTGCCAAATGGCTTGAAAAAGATGCAGTCGTCGTTTCTGCATCCAAGGGCCTTGCCGATGATGAAGGCCACCGCCTTTCCGAGGTCATTGCCCAAAAGGTGGCAGGGATTACGGACAGGATTGTTGCTTTGTCCGGACCGAACCACGCCGAAGAAGTCGGCGCCGGCCTTCCATGCGCAACCGTTGCTGCCTCTGAAGTGCCTGAGGCAGTCCAGATCGTCCAGGATCTTTTCATGAGCCCTGTATTCAGGGTGTACAGAAGTGATGATATCCGCGGCGTCGAATACGGCGGAGCTTTGAAGAATATCATGGCTCTTGCCTGCGGCGTGCTTGACGGAATCAAACTGGGCGACAACAGCCGCGCTGCCCTGATGACACGCGGACTTGTTGAAATGACAAGATTCGGTGTCAGATTCGGTGCCAAGATGAATACATTCTTCGGCCTTTCCGGCATGGGAGACCTTGTCGTTACCTGCACGAGCTCGCACAGCCGCAACCATACGGCCGGCGTCATGATGGGCGAGGGAAAGACAGCGAAGGAAATCGTTGAAGGAACGAATATGGTCGTTGAAGGAATGCGTACAGCGCTCCTTGTCCATGAAATTGCCAAAAGAGAACATATTGACATGCCGATCACAGAAGAAGTATGCTGCCTGATCAATGGGGAGCATACAGCAAGAAAGGCATTGGAAGTACTGATGGCAAGAGCCAAGAAAGCAGAGTCTGAAACGTATCCGACGGAATCTCTTTAATCCATACGAATTCATCAGTCTGCCTTGATGTTACCCTTATCGGATGCCGGTAGGGGTAATGCTGTTTTAAAGGATTCCTGTGTTTTCGGCATCTGGCGGAAGAAATTACGCGGAGAAATATAAATTCTTTATGCATGAATGGAATATCTTTCTGAAGAAAGCATAAAAAATTTTATTTCAATATAGTCCGTTTATGCTATAATCTAGCTAAGTGCGGATTGACGGGCTGCCCGTTTGATACAGATCACTATAAGGAAAATTAAGAATGAGAATTGTAGGCGGCAAAGCAAAAGGTACGATTTTACTGTCCCCGGCAGGTAAGAATACAACAAGGCCCACTCTTGGAAGAGTGAGGGAGAGCATTTTCAATGTTCTTGCTAATGTGGGACTGGAAGAAGCGAAGGTTCTGGATATTTTCGCCGGAACCGGAGCCATGGGGCTTGAAGCCTTGAGCCGCGGAGCGGCAGAAGCTGTCTTCATAGACAGGACAACAAGTGATATTATCAGGAAGAATGCAGAGCGCTGCCATATGAGCGGGCAGGTGAAGGTCATCGCAAGAGACGTCACGCCGGCCTTGAAGCTCTTAGGTGGCAAAAGCTTTGATTATATCTTCATGGATCCGCCATACCGCAAGGGGTATATCAATGAGATCCTGAAGGAGATACTATCTTGCGGGATCTGCAGTGATGATGCTATTATTGTTGCGGAACACTCCGTGTCCGAAGCACCGGACCTTTCCCTTTTCGAAGACAGGCTCGACCTCTGGAAAGAGAAGAAATCCGGCGCCATTGTTGTTACTTATCTGCGTTGCAGAACTACAGAGGGAGTTTAATCCATGAAATTAGCTATATGCCCGGGAAGTTTTGATCCGGTAACCTATGGTCATCTTGATATTATAAAAAGAAGCGCGCAGATGGTCGATAAACTGATCGTCGCCGCTTTTCTGAACCCGACAAAACATTACATGTTCACCACCGAGGAGCGTCTGGATATGCTTAGGGAAACAACCAAGGATATTCCTAACGTGGAAGTGGATGCCTTCGACGGTCTTCTTAATGAATACGCAGCAAAGAGAGACTGCCATCTTCTGATCAGAGGCCTCAGAGCGTTCAGCGATTTCGAATATGAATTCCAGCGCGCGCTGATGATCAAGCAGATTGCACCGACTCTGGAAACTGCCTTCTTTATGACGGACGGCCGCTATTCCTTCCTTTCCTCAACCGGTGTCCGCGAGCTGGCCCATTTTAACGGGGATGTGAGCAAAATGGTGCCGCCATACGTACAGGAAATGATACACAGGAAAATGAATTCTATTAAGAAATGAGAGGCTGCTTGTTATGGATACGAGAAAACTTCTGGAAGAACTTGAAAATGTAATTAACAGTGCAAATGAAGTGCCGTTCACCAATAAGAAAATGGTGGACAAGGACGAAATTGAAAGACTGATTGATGCCATCAACCAGTCCCTGCCAAACGAGCTTGAAAGTGCCCGCCGCATTGTGGCTGATAAGGAAAGAATCATGCTCGATGCTGAAAAGAAGGCAGAAGACACCGTTGCCCAGGCAAAGGACTATATCGCCCGCATTACAGAAGAAAGCGAACTGGTCAAGCAGGCACAGGAAAGAGCCAATGAAGTGATTTCCTCTGCCAATAAGTCTGCAGAAGAACTGCGCACCAGCTCTGTTACTTATGCAACCGATGTGCTGAAGTACGTGGAAACCAACATGGAAAACGTACTGGACAGCCTGAAGAAGAACCGTCAGAGCCTGATTGATTCCAACTCTGCAGCTGCACGCCAGCAGCAGGAACAGGCTGAAGACAACGGAAATAAAAAGTAAGAAATTACGAAGGAGCAGCAAAAGAGTTCCAGGCGCTCCTGGGACTCTTCTTTGGTATGGATGCAGGCAATGCCTGAAGGATTGAAACAAGGAGCAATTCCATGGAACAGGATCATGAAGAAAGCAGAAGGATGACTATACTCTGCCTATGCATAGGTCTTATTCTTTTAGGGACGGCGCTTTTTGTATTCGATCCTTTTTCATTGCGTGAAGAGGAGAAGCCGGTCGTCGTGACTGCCGAGGCAGGGAACAATGAAAAGGATGACAAGCTTCTCGTGTATGTCGTAGGCGCTGTAAAGGAACCAGGCGTCTATGAACTCCCGAAGGGAAGCCATTACTATGATGCCGTCAAGGCAGCAGGCGATGTCCTTCCCTATGCAGAAGTGGAAGCTGTCAATATGGCAGCGCCCATAGAAAACAGCATGAAGATTTACATCCCGCTCAACCCTGACCGCAGCGATCCCGCAGCAAGAGGTCTCATCAATATCAATACGGCCGGAGCGAAGGAACTGGAAGCACTCCCCGGAGTCGGCGCAGTGACGGCTGAAAAGATTGTGAAGTACAGGCAGGAAAACGGGTACTTCACCGAGAAGCAGGATCTGAAGAAGGTTCCATCCATAAGCGATGGAAGATATGCGAAACTGGCGGATAAAATTACTCTATGAGTATGAAGTACGGCCTGTTCTGGAGTGCTCTCTGTCTTTCATTCGGCATATTCCTCTACGGCAGTCTTCCTCTTTATGAGGGAATCGCAGCTGCTGCCGTCTTTTTTGTGCTGCCTGCCTTAGCAGCCATAAAAATAACACATAAAAAAGAAGCCGTCCTTATTTTGTGCGGCGCTTTTTTTATTTCCCTTTGCGGAATGGGCCGCATGCATCTTGCTGACGAAGTATGGAAGGCGCAGTCCTCCTGGGCGCTTCATGCCGAAGGGACGTATACGGCTGTCGTGACAGAGCCTCCTGTCGTCAACCGGGAAGGGGAAGGGTATGCCAGGTATACTGCTGAATTAAAAGATATCCGTTACAAAGACGGCACAGAAAAGCCGCTTAAGGGGTTCGCCTATGTTTATGAGACAAATCCTAAGGAGATTTACGGGCCGGGCGTGAAACTCTCCGTCAAAGGGGAAATGACGCCGATCAGGATTTATGACAACCCCGGGAAAATCGATCTGGAAAGCAGGTACAGAAGCCGCCGCATCATAGGGCGCATCTATACCGAGGATGAAAAGTCAGTCAGATCTCTGGGCGATTCCGGAGAATACCGGGCCGAAAAGGCAGCCGAACTCATCAAGGGAAAGGTCATGGATACCTTTTCTCCCTACATGGATCCCGTCAGGCTCCACATCATGATGACGCTCCTTTTTGGAGGCAGCTATAATGAAATCCCGGAATCAGTCATGAGCTCTTTTTCCGCGACAGGGATCGTCCATATCCTTTCCGTTTCGGGATCGCATGTGGCGCTTATCTTCGGCTTCCTTTACTTCCTGGGAAAATGGATGCACCTTCCAAAGAAGCTTGTTATTGGCGGAGCCATCATTCTGGTCCTTTTCTATTCAGGGCTTGCCGGATTTGTCCCTCCTGTCCTGAGAGCCGCCATCATGGGGATCCTTTCTGTGGCCGGACTTTTCTTTGACAGGGAGAAAACAGCCGTCAATATTTTAGGCGCTGCTGTTACAGGGATGCTTTTGTGGGATCCGTTTTTCCTCTTTGATGTGAGCTTCCAGCTTTCCGTCGGCGCATCTGCCGGTATCCTGATATTTTACAAGCCGCTTCTTTACTTCTTCAAAAGATTTCCCCGCCTTCCCGTGCAGGTGCGGGAAGGAACGGCGCTTTCCACGGCGGCGCAGGTATTTACGATGCCCATCGTGCTCTATGACTTTCATGTATTTCCGCTGTTTTTCATTCCTGCCAATCTCATTGTGACGCCGTTCCTTGAATGGGTTATCATTGCAGGGCTCATGGCATCCGTCATCGCATTGATCTTTACGCCCCTTGCGGCCGGGATTCTCTACGTTTCGGATTACCTCTTATGGGCAGGCATCCGGATGAACCAGTGGATGTCAGGCTGGCCGAAGGCGTCGATCGGCATCGGAGGACTCAATGCTGCAGAGACGGCCTGCTATTATATCACAGTCGCCTTTCTTTATTTCAGGGAGAAAATCCTTGCATCTAAAATATGGAGAAGTATTTTTATGCTGATTCTTCCCTTAAGTACTGCAATCGTCATTATTCTCTGGATTTCTGCGCCGTCCACATACGTGCTTGTCCCCGAGCTCGGTCCGGATCAGGGGGCTGTTCTTGTAAAAGACGGCAGAAAAATACTATACTATAAGAGCGGCAGCCTTGCTTCAAGGACTTCCGTCTGGGAATGGAACTCCCTTCTCGGGTATGAGGGCATTTTTGCAGCCGACATCCTTCTGCTGAATCTGGAAGACGCCAAAAACCCTATTCCTCTGTCCATGACGATTCCGATCAAGGAAATCTGGGTGACGGGAGGCGATCCGGAAAAAATCTGCCGCGAGCTTTTAGCTGGTCAGCAGGCTCACGTCCGCATGATCCAGGGCGGCAGCGCAAAAGTGGATGATATGATTTTCAGGACAAACGGAAGCAGCTGGCTTGTTTCCTTTGATGAGGCCGGCGTCCTTTTTTCAGGAAATAAACTGCTTACGGATACAAAGTATCCGCCTGGCCTCTTCTGGATGGCAGGGAGCAGAAAACAGGCAGATTCTCTGACTGAGGAAGAGGTTTCCGCGATTCATCCAGAGGCAGCCGTCTATGCAGGAAGCAGGTTGACCAAATCCTATGAGGATGCGGAAATTTTTGAATATATGGGAATCCCTGCAGCCAATGTCTATGAAGATGGAATGCAGACGGCGGTTTTCAGGGAAAAATGGGAATTAAAAGGTAAAGGTCTATGGCGCTGAATGAAGTGAAGAAGAACTGCTACTTCCTTTACGGGGACGACCCGGTTCTTCTTAATGAGAGAAAGTCAGACATATTAAATACATACTTTAAGGGAAACCCGCCGGAACCCGCTTACTTTGAGGGTAAGGGAAGCTTTGAGGAATACAGGAATGCCCTTTGCGGGCAGTCCCTTTTTTCATCAGATACGGCAGTCCTGATCCAGAATCCATTCTTCCTGAAAAAGGCTGTAAAATCAGAAAAGGAAGAAGAGCAGCAGAAGGAATTTCTGGAAACAGCAAGAGAAATCCCTGAAGAGACGCTTCTTATCATGCTTTTTGAAGGAAAGCCGGACGCAAGGACGAAGGTTGTCAAAGAGTTGAAAAAATTCTGCGTGGCAGAAGAGATGGGCTTCATCAAGCCGGATCAGGCAGCCGGCATCATGGCGCAGATCCTGGGGGAACGGGGAAAGAGCTTTGAACCGGAAGCAAGGGAATATCTGGAAGAAGTCCTGTCCACATGGGAAAATGTTTCCCGGCCTCTTCTTGAGGTCGAGGTTGAAAAAATCGACCTGATGACGGGAAAACGGGTGACGGTGCCCAAGCGTGTTCTGGAGTTTTCACTTCCGGGATACGTGAATCAGGGCGTCTTTGCCTTTGCAGACGCACTCCTTTCCAAGAAGGTCAAGCAGATCCTGGAAAGCACAGACAAGGTGTTCAAAGACACTTCGACAGAAATCAGCGGGCTGGGCCTTATTTCTTCCAAATTCAGGAATATAAAGATTCTGAAGGAAATGGAAAGAGCAAGGATGCCTGAATCGAAAATCAGGGAAGCGCTCGGCATGCGCTCTCCTTATGCATACCGTTATCTGAAACGGGATGCGGATAAAGTCACCGAGAAGGATGCAGAATGGATGCTTCTTGGAATTTTTAATTACCAACTGAAAAAGAGAATGGGGGACAGAGACATGAGTCTCAAAGATCTTTTTCTGAAATATTGTATGGAACGAAGGTAGAATAGTGAGCCGGCTTAGAATAAAAAGAATAGCGGGGGCTGTTTGCGCTGTCATAATCCTCACAGCAGGAGCAGCGCCTTTCCTTTGGGCCGGAACGGACAGAGTCATTCCGGGCGTAAGGATCAATGGAACTCCGGCAGGGGGAATGAGCAGGGAAGAACTGGAAACTCTCATGCATGAGAAAAATGAGGAACTGAAGACGGACGTGCTGGCTGTGAAAAGCGCAGACGGCGTCATTGACGAAGCATGGAAGTTTTCTGATTTTTCTGTTCATTATAAAGACGATGAAATCGATAAGGCACTCAAAGCAGGCCGTGATGGGAATATAGCGAAAATCTGGTATGACCGCTGGCATGCCCTTGTCATAGGAGATGCTGTGCACTGGATGGCATCGTATGATGATGGGGCGCTCGGGAATAAGGTCAAAGCACTGGCTTCTGAATACGGAAAGCCTCCTGTCAATGCAGAGCCTTCTTTCCATGGAGACGGGTTTGTCACCTTCTCCGGAGGCCGCCCTTATCTCAAGTTTGACGAAAAGGCGCTCCTGGCAGATGCAGGAAGGATCCTGTCAAACGGAACAAGCGGAGAAGCAGATGTTTCCGTCCTTGATGAGAAGAAACCGGATCTGACGGAAAAGGAAGCCAAGGAGGTCAATGTTGTCCTTGGAAGGTACACCACGGAATTCGGGATCGACGGAAGCCGCGACAAGAACATTGAAATTGCGGCCAAGAGCATTAAAGGCGTCTACGTGAAGCCAGGGGAGTCATTCTCCTATAATCAGGCGACAGGCGCAAGGTCGAAGGAAAACGGCTATCAGGAAGCGCCGGTCATCATCAATGGCAAGCTTGAACCCGGCATAGGCGGAGGCGTCTGCCAGGTAAGTACGACGCTCTTCAATGCGGCGCTTCTTTCAGGCCTTGAAATTACGCAGAGAGCCAACCATTATTCGCCCATCCACTATGCACCAATCGGCAGGGATGCGACAGTCGCTGAAGGCATCATTGATTTTGCCTTCCACAATGATCTGAAGCACGGTGTTTATCTCTATTCAGACTATACGCCCGGAAGCGTCACGATTTATATCCTTGGAAACAGGGAGGACAAGCCGTCTTATGTGGATATTTCCACAGACAAGAACGATGTGATTCCGAATAAGACGAAAACGAAAATAGATCCGTCACAGAAGGAAAACAAAAAGACAGACGAGGGACATGACGGACGCCATGTCGTCGTCACACAGAATGTCAAATGGGCTGGCGGAAGGACGTATCACGATACGTTCTACTCCGATTATGATCCCGTAGATACAGTCATCACCTACAAGAGCGAATCTGACCGAAAAGCTGATGAGGATAAAGCAAAGTCTGAAGGTAATGACAAAACGGAATAAACCCTTCCGCATGAAATGCGGTATAATGATAGGCGATTTTCTATTGAAGGAGGAGCAGGGTTAATGGGCAAGTACCAGCTGAAATCAAGAAAGGAAGGTTCCGTCATCACGCTTCTTGAAGTGGATACGGAATGCAGAGCCTGGTATGTCAAAGCTGATGATAAAGATGCTGCTGTCAAAACGCTGATATCCATGGGTGAATCGATCCGCTGCCTGGAGTCCATCTACGTCAACGGGGATGATATGACCGAAGATATATTAAGCGCTTTTTCAGCTGCCAGAAAGACTTCATATCCCGAAGAATTCATGCCTGAGAGCGAGACGGATGATTTTGCGCCGCAGGGCTCATACATGCCGCCTGAAGAAATGATGCCGGATGATGTGCCGCCTCCGGATGAATACGGATATGAGGAAGCGGGCGCGGCTCCTCTTTCGCCTCTCCCTTCGGCAGAGGAAATAGAGGCAGCTGCTTCACAAAGCGGCAGGGAGGAGGCATCTATCGCAGATGAGAGGCCTTCTGAATTTGCAATGCCTGATATTCTTCCCGACCTTGCAAGCGTTCTTCCAAAGACTGCATTTGTTTCCTCTCCAAAGAAGAATGCTTCAGGGGCTGTCAATGGCATGTACCTTGGCAAGAAGCATATTACCGGAAATCCCGTTGAAATCCGCACAATCACTGATGAGGCAGACGGGGTCGTTTTTGTGGGCACTGTCATTAATTGTGAAATGAGGGAACTTAGGAGCAAGAAGAAGCTCTTTTTGATGAGCCTTTCCGATGAAACGAACGGCATTTCCTGCAAGAAATTCTTCGACCGCCCGGAAGAAGCAGGCGGACTGGAAGAACTGAAGGCAGGGATGGCAGTCAAGGTGCGCGGCAACGTACGCTTTGACAAGTATTCCGGCGGCCTTGTCCTTGAACTGCAGCAGGTGGAAAAAGGAAAAATCATCAAGATCGATCATGAAGACGATTATCCGACGCCCCGCGTCGAGCTCCATCTCCATACGAAGATGAGCCTGGACGGACTGATCGATAATGAGGAAATCATCAAGACGGCTGCCAAGTGGCATCATCCGGCCGTTGCAATTACAGACCACGGCGTCATACAGGCTTTCCCAAAGATCCAGGATCTGGCGGACAAGTACAAGCAGAAGGTCATCTACGGCATGGAAGGGTACATGATTGAAGATATCCCTGCCGATCCCGATACGGACAGGCAGCAGTACAACCATATCATCATCCTGGCCAAGAACGTCACGGGCCTTAGAAATCTCTACCGCATGGTCACGCTTTCCCATCTGAAGTTCTACAGGAAGCGTCCTCTGATACCAAAACCAATCTTAAAGGAACTCCACGAAGGGCTGATTTACGGTTCGGCCTGCGTCATGGGCGAATTCTTCCGCGCAGTTCTTGCAGGAAAAAGTGATGAAGAACTGATCGAGATGGCGAAGTTCTATGACTATCTGGAAGTGCAGCCTCTTGGAAATAATGAATTCCTGATCAATGACGACAAGTTTGCCGAAGTCAATTCGGAAAAGGATCTGCAGGATCTGAACCGGAAGGTCATTGAAATCGGCGAAAAGGCTGGACGGCCTGTCTGCGCTACGTCTGATGCGCATTATATGTTTGCCGAGGATCAGAGAAACCGCGACATCCTTCTTTCCAACTGGGAAAAACCGGGGAAGATTGAATCCCATCCGCCGGTCTACATGAGGACGACACAGGAAATGCTGGATGAATTCAGCTATCTCCCCAAGGAAAAAGCGCTTGAAATCGTCGTGGAAAATACGAGAAGGATTGCAGAAGAATGCGAAGTCCTCCATCCTCTTGCCGAGGAATGGAAGTCTTACAACCCGAAAATTTCCGGCGCCGATGAAAAACTGGTGGAAATGTGCTATTCCAATGCCAAGGCCATTTACGGAGACCCGCTTCCCAAAGAAGTGCAGGAGCGCCTGACACTGGAACTGACGCCTATTATCAAGCACGGCTACGGCGTCCTCTACTACATTGCGCACAAGCTTGTAAAACATTCCAATGACAGAGGATACCTGGTAGGTTCACGAGGATCCGTCGGTTCATCCTTCGTTGCTACCATGTCCGGCATTACGGAAGTCAATCCGCTTCCGCCGCACTATGTCTGCCCGAACTGCCACTGGACGCATTTCTATACCGACGGCTCCGTCGGCGGCGGTTTTGACCTTCCTGACAAGGCATGCCCGGAATGCGGTCATCCGCTCAACAAGAACGGCCATAATATTCCGTTTGCCGTTTTCCTCGGGTTCGACGGTGATAAGGTCCCTGATATCGATCTTAACTTCTCCTCAGGGGATGATCAGGGCGTTGCCCATAAGTACACGGAAGAACTCTTCGGCCGTGACAATGTTTTCCGCGCAGGGACCATTGCAGGCATCCAGGACAAGACAGCCTACGGTTTCGTCAAGAAGTATGCGGAAAACAGAGGACTCACCTTCAACGATATCTTCATTGAAAAGCTCTCTGCCGGCGTGGCAGGCGTCAAGAGGACGACGGGCCAGCATCCGGCAGGCATCATGGTCTGCCCGAGGGATATGGACATCCATAACTTCACGCCTCTGCAGTATGCGGCCAACAAGAAGTACCTGAAGGATGAAGAAGGAAACCGCATCCCCGGAACCATTACCACCCATTTCGATTACCATTCCATCTCGGGCCGTATGCTCAAGCTGGATATCCTGGGCCACGATGATCCTAAGGTTATCCGCATGCTCCAGGATATTACGGGCATCGATCCGCTTAAGATTCCATTTGATGACAAGAAGACATTGTCTCTCTTCAGCTCCACTGAAGCACTGGGCCTTACGCCGCAGCAGCTTGGAGCCGTGATCGGGAACAAGGGGATTACCGTAGGAGCCCTCGGGCTTCCTGAATACGGGACGCCTTTTGTCCGCGGCATGCTGGAAGATACCAGGCCGAAGAACTTCTCCGAACTGGTACGAATTTCCGGATTCTCCCACGGGACCGACGTATGGCTGAACAATGCGCAGGATCTGATTCGAAGCGGCACAGTCAAACTGGAAGAAGCCATTTCCACCCGAGACGACGTCATGAACTATTTGATTGAACATGGCGTAAGACCCCTGACTGCATTCAAGGTCATGGAAAATGTCCGTAAGGGCAAGGGGCTTGAAAAGGGCGGTTCCAATAACAAGGCAGAACTTGATGCTGCCCATGTACCGCAGTGGTTTATCGATTCCTGCCTGAAGATCGGATACCTCTTTCCGAGAGCCCATGCTGTCGCTTACGTTATGATGGCATTCCGCATCGCATGGTTCAAGGTGTACCAGCCGCTTGCTTATTATGCGGCGTACTTTACCATCCGCGCAGAAGGGTCTTTCAATGCACCGGTCATCCTGAAGGGGCTTGAATCGCAGAAGGCGGAACTCGCCCGCATTGCAGCGCTTGAACATTCGACAGCCGTCGAGAAGGGCAATGCCACTGTCATTGAAGTCGCCGCGGAAATGTACCTTCGCGGCATGGAATTCCTTCCCATCGATCTTGACCGCTCGGATGCATCCGAATTCAAGATGGTGGACGGAAAGCTCCTTCCTCCTTTCAACTGTATTCCTGCCTTAGGGGATGCTGTGGCAAAGGAAATTGTACGTGCCAGGGACGAGCATCTTTTCACATCGAAGGAAGATCTGAAGAAACGCGGCAAGGTCAGCCAGAGTATCATCGACACCATGGATTCCATGGGCATTCTGAAAAATATGCCTGATGAGGAACAGATCAGCCTGTTCTCTTTCTAAAACAGGATACAAAACAGAGTACATAAAAGGGGCTTTAGCAAAATGAACAGTCATTTTGCTAAAGCCCCTTTCTGTTGAATTATTTTCCGGAATCTTTTTCTGTAAGATCCAGATTTCTAAGAAGCACTTTTCTTCCTCTCCATGCAAAAGCATATTCCCTCATTTCCTTGTCAAAGGAACGGTTGGAATAGGATTCCAGTTTCTCACGGGTAAGGAAGGGAAACCTGTTTTCCCTGATTTCGGGAAGAGGGGAGACGGCGGCGTTCTTGTTGAACGGGCAGCAGAGCTGGCATTCATCACAGCCGAAAATAAGAGGCGTCCTTGCGATGATTTTTTCCTCTTCTTCAGTCAGCGCTTCCTTTTTCTGCGTCAGGTAGGATTTGCAGTGCCATACATCGAAGGAATCCTCGCGGATGACGTGGCCCGGGCAGTGGTAGAAGCACTCCCTGCATTCGCCGCAGGAAAGATCGAGCGGGGAATCAGGCGAAAGCTCAAGGGTCGTCAGTATGGATCCGATGGTGAAGAAGGAGCCGTACTTTGGATTGATGATGCAGTGATTCTTCCCGAAAAATCCAAGCCCTGCAGCATAGGCAAGCCAGCGGTCGACCATGGGGGACGTATCGGCAAGGCCCCTGAATCTTGCTTCCGGATATGCATTTCTCATCACGCCGATAATGCGGTCAAGGTAGGACTGGATCATTTTGTGGTAATCAAGCCCTCTTGCATACAGCGCAATATTTCCTTCCTCCTTGTGGGATGGGCGGTAGGGGAAAAGGATGACAAAAAAGGAGCGGCTCCCCGGAAGGAGGGCTTCCGTATCTATCCGTTCCTTTATGTCAGCGGGCGCAAAGGGAATGGTTCCTGCTTCAGTAAGCCTTTCTGAAAGTTTTTCAGAAAAATTCACTGATGCTGCGCCGCAGGCATCGAGTTGCAAAGACGCAGCCGTTTTGACTAAAAGTTCTTTCGCATTCATTCATAACCTCATGAAAAAGGGACGGAATACAGTCATGCTGCCTGCCTTTTTTTCAGGCCTTCAGCAATGCGGGGTCGTTCCCTTCCTCGTGTCATTCAATAAAAAGAAGGCTGTGAATAAATGATTGCACATTTTGTCACAGCCTCTGTGTTTATTTAACCATGCGCTTGGAAAGAAGTTCGCTGACTTTTTCCGTCGGCATGTCGTCACTGTCGTAAAGGAGCCCTTTCGGACTTTTTATGATGAGCCTGTCCATCAGATTCTGGGCAACAAGATCATTCGTTGCAGAAAGGAAGGAGAGGCATGCTTTATCATGGAATTCCTTGGTGATCAGGCGGGAGAGTCCAGGCGCTTTGAGTCTCTGCTGGAGGAAGAGCTGATGGATGGCCTTCCAGCTTTCCTTCTTGGGGCAGGCCCTTAGAAGAACGCAGATGGTGTACCCCTTTTCCTTCAGGTAGCTGATGTAATTCATCGTGTGGGCTACATTTTCCAGCGATCCTTCCTGAAGGATGATGTAGCCTTCTTCTCCCGCTTTCTTCATCGTAAGGTCAGACAGGTACTGGCCCTGCGCCATGGAGAAGCAGGCAGCGTACTGTCCGTATTTCTTCAGAAGCTGTTTGTAGCGCGGATGGAAACCGCGGAAGTTGTCGCTCATGGACTGGATGATATCGCCGTCATAGTCTTCAATGACCATGGATGACATGCGGGTTTTTCCTGATCCGGGCTGGCCTGCGATGATAAAGGCAGTGGGATATTTTTTGTGGCCCGTCTTTCCTTCAGTGACAGAAGGCCAGACCGTCTTTTCAAAAAAATCATCCATTTCAGCAGGATCGAACCTGCTTTCCTTTTCAATCACCTGGCGCGTCAGCTTGGCGCTTGTCACAGGACGGAATATCTGATCCTGCACGTATTTCGTTTCGATGGCATAAGCTTCCCTGAGCATGCCGACTTGCGCAGACATAGCAAGACCATGTCCCTTGCGGAGTTCGATCAGAGACATTTCATGGATGGTCATACGCCAGAGCTTATAAAGGCGCGCTTCATCTGCCGGCTGTATGGCCTTCTCACCTTTCAGAGTGCAGAGCAGGTTGTGAATGGTCTGGAATATTTCTGCATTCACCTCAAGCTGTATCCCCATAGGGGTAATTTCTGCCGATTCACTTAGTTCTTCGATGGTCCGCTCGTCATAGGGCATAGCCTTACCAACTCCTTTTATTCATTACATGGAATCATCTTTTCCAATCATAGCAAAGCATGGTGCTTTTGTCTAATATTACTTATGCTCTGTAAATGGAAGCCTGCCGGATCAGCTTTTTTCAGAGAGTTTTCTCAAGCGGTCAATGCCCTGGGCAGGAGGCGTCCTTAGCAGGGAAGAGGCATTCCAGGGATGGTCATATGTTTCTATGCAGTCCCTGACCGACTCATAGGCGGCCTTTGAAAGAAGAGAGCCTAGGAGGGAAAAAGATCCGGCATCCGTGTATTTTTTCCCTTCTGGATCACAGATGAGGGTAATGCCGTCTGTGCATGTTCCTGTTGCAGGAAGGCCGTTATTGACATCAGCGATCCCAAGGTCCTGAAGGGCAGCGGATTTTCCTTCCGTCAGTGTAATCAGGGCTCTTGCCATGACACCTTCGGGAAGGAAGCCGCTGGCAATGATCATCATGTTGATTGTTCCGACCGGAAAGAAATGCTCGTCTTCTTCCCTGTAAAGGGCAGGGGAAGAAGCGCGGCAGGCTGTCTTTTCAACACCGCCTGTTGTAACGGCCTCTATGGTCATGCCGCCCGCGGAAAGCACTTTATGGGAATAGAGCCTGACGCGGGCAGCGGTCAGAAGGGAAGGACATTTCTCAGGGCTTTCTGTGACTTCTTCTGCGCAGATCTTCAGGTATGACTCAACCGACCCTCCCGGGAAATCCTGAAGGGATTCATAATACCCGGTCAGCTTCTGATTAAGAGCAGACCGTATGCTTCTGTATCCGCCTGCCCAGAGGGCGGTGGAAAGGGAATTCATGTCCCTGTCGAATTTTATCAGCAGTTTCTCATCCGAAATGGAAAGGCTCGCGCCTTTGGAAACAAGAGTGATTTTATCCATAATGAGTCCTTTCTAATTTCTACCTTATATAATTTAATTATACCATTGGGAAAAGAATGAAAAGTCATGACCGGTTTTCCTGATTTTTATCCCTTATTTGAAGTCGATGGCAAAGTATGATACCATGTAACTGAATTTTGTGTAATCGAATGTAATGGAAAATCAGGTGAATTCATGTTTATAATCCCGTATCTCGTACTGGCAGCTGTCGCGCTGCTTTTCTTCTTTATTTGCTACATGATGTTTTTCGGCGTGTCGGGAAGGAAGAAAACGGCTGATCACCGTGAAATAGAAAAGAAGGCATCCGAAGTTCCTTCACGGGAAGACATTGTAAAGAAGGTGCCTCTCCCCAAGAGCGAACCGCATAAGGAAAAGAAGCTCTATACGGATGAGAAGACGCAGATTCTTCCACCAAGGCTTGGAAAGACGAAGAAAGCCGAAGCCGATGAGGAGAAGACGAAAATTTTCTCCAAGGAAGAACTGGAAAAAACGGCAGAAAGGGATCCTGTGCCGCATGCCAAGGGACCGTTCCCGCCAGAACCCAATCCTGTCATCCTCAATGAGGAACCGGATGTGGATTCCCTTGAAGAATACTTTGTCAAACATTTCCTGAACCGCTACGGCGCCGTTTCCCATACGGTTGAGCAGGATACAAGGAAAGTGACGCACCGCCTGATCGACGGGCTCCATATGAGAAGAAAAGAAGCTGTGGATACGCTGACGCATATCATGGTGCAGGAAGCGCTCCAGAATGCACAGCGCACCTATGTCATGATGCCGACCGACACCGTTCTTGAAATGGTGAATGACGCATTCTATGATGTAGCGCATGGCAGCCGTTCCGATACGAAGACCATTCTTGCCTATGATGCGCTCCGCGCTATGCCGCGCATGGATGAGAGCGAATTCCATGCCCTTGCGCTCCTTCTTCTTTTCCATTACTCTAGAAATACAGACAATTACGATGCAGGCCACCTCAAATCCTACACCGAGAAGTATGTCGTTCCGTTTGTCGGAAAGCTTCCCGATGAATACAGCGGTTATCAGCAGCTTGAATACCTGCACTGCGTATCCCTTGAAAACAAGGATATCGCATTCGGACAGGTACTGCATGATTCCTACCCGCTCATTTTCGCATTCAGGGGCTGCATGAAGGCAGAACTCCTTTCCGTCTATCCGTCATGGCCGGAAGGGTCCATCGTCTCCAGCTTGTATAATTCTTACTACAAGCCGGCTGCTGTCGATGAATCCATGCTTTCCGAACTGATGAATGATATGGGAATCGAGGATACGGGCCGCAGGGAAGGCATCCTGGCCATCGTGGAATCAAGACCGGTTCCTTATGACAAGAAGGAAATGGAATACACGCTTGGCAAAATTTCTCCTGAACTGGAAAAAATGCGCGAAGCCTGGGATAACAGCATGCTGAGACGCTCGTCCCTGACACTCATGGGCATGTACATCGCAAAGATCTGCATCAGGGAAACCATCGGCGAAGATTTTGATTTAAGCCACTGGATGTAAATACCAAATGGAAATGAGAATATGTCATTTTCAGAAGAATATCGATGTAGTGAACAAGAACTATAACTTATATAGACAATTCAATGATAAAAATATATAATAGTGACAGCCTTAAACGATTTATGGTCGATGCAGGATCCCATAGAGGGCAGACTGTCACGAGGTCAAGGGAGATCTGCTGGAAACGGCAGATTTTTTCTTTTCAAAAAAGGGGGAAACATGGGTATTTTTGATATTATCGGACCAATCATGGTTGGTCCTTCGAGTTCTCACACGGCAGGAGCAGCGCGCATAGGCCTGATCGCCAGCCGCATCCTGGGAGAACCATTGAAGAAAGCGCACATTACTTTGTACGGCTCTTTTGCAAAGACAGGAAAGGGCCACGGTACGAACCGCGCTCTGGCGGCCGGCCTTATGGGCTATGCGCCTGACAGCGAAATCATAAGGACTGCGCTTGAAACGGCAAAGGAGAAGAGAATCGATATTGCATTCTCCCTTTCCAATGAAGTTGCAGGGCATCCCAATGTAGCAAAAATTGATGCGGAAGGCGTAAACGGTACAAAGGTCTCCGTTGTGGGAAGATCCCTTGGGGGCGGCCGCGTCATGATTACTGAAATAGACGGTTATGATGTGGAAATCAACGGCGAGGAATATACATTCCTGACACGCCATCATGATGTGCCGGGCATTGTAGCCGATGTATCCGCTATCATGGCTCAAGAAAACATCAATATTTCAACTATGCGCCTTTTCCGCAAGGGAAAGGGAACGGAAGCTGTCATGATCATCCATACGGACCAGTATGTACCAAAAGAGCTGGCCGCACGTATTGAAAAGGCAAATCCGAATATATCCTGCGCAATGACGCTTGAAATTATATAGAGGAGGTTATTGTGTATACTTATCATTCTCTGAAAGAATTGTTTGATTTGGCAGATAAAGCGGAATGCTCCCCGGGCATCATTGCCTGCCGGGCAGAAGCAGAAGAGAGCGAAAAAAGCTGTGAGGAAGTCTGGAACCGCATGAAAAAGACGATTCCTGTATTCAGGAATGCAATTCGTCAGGGACTGTCTGATACAGGAAAATCGGCAAGCGGCCTCGTCGGAGGAGATGCAAGCCGTCTCTATCACGGGAAGATGCGTTTCTTAAGCCCCATCTGCCAGAGGGCTGCTTCTTATGCGCTGGCAACCGCGGAATCGAATGCGAAGATGCACAGGGTCGTTGCCTGCCCGACAGCAGGTGCCTGCGGCATACTTCCGGCTGTCATTGCTGCAGTTTCCGAAGAAGAAAACTCCGGTGAGGAAGATATTACAAGAGCTCTCTTTACGGCAGGTGCCGTAGGAAGAATCGTTGCCGAGAAAGCATCGATTGCCGGCGCTGTCGGCGGATGCCAGGCAGAATGCGGGACGGCCTGCGGAATGGCAGCGGCGGCCGCTGTCGATCTGATCGGCGGCACGACCGAGGAAATGGGGCATGCCTTTGCCCTTGCCGTCAAGAACATTTTAGGCCTTGTCTGCGATCCGGTGGGCGGTCTTGTCGAAGTCCCCTGCGTGAAGAGAAATGCATTCCATGCCGTACACGCCCTGACATCGGTTGAAATGGTCATGAGCGGCATCAGAAGCGTCATACCTCCCGATGAAGTCATTGAAGCTTTGAACGATGTGGGCAGGAGACTTCCTGTGGAACTCAGGGAAACGAGTCTGGCGGGCCTTGCCATGACGCCAACCGGCAGAAGAATCAATAAGAGGCTGGAAGAATGCGCCCGCAAGGTGTGATCATATAGCAATAAAGAGCTGCGGAAAGCGAACTCGCGTGGATCCGCAGCTTTTTTGCTGAAGAAATAGACGTTTTCTTTTACAAATCGCCAAAACTGTGCCAAAATAAGTGAAGAATATATTCCTCTTTGGAGGCTCACATGGACTTTTTAATGATATTTCTTGCCATAGGATTTCTTGAGACCATCTGGATGTGGTCTGCTTCCCGAAAAAAATCACCAACCGTTATTTATCCGGTCTGGTATCGTCCTCTCCGGTTTCTTCTGATGGCAATTATTTTCCTTCCCTGCCTTCTGATTGCTTTCGATCTTTTTCCTTCCGAGGAATCTTTGCGTATGGCCGTTGCCGTTGAACTGGCTGCGCTTGTCCTCCTTTTCATGCTTGGCCGCGTGAAGGGGAAGAGAGTGGAAACAAGACCTGAAACGGAAGAAGAAAAAAATGCAAGGTGGAAAGCGCAGCGCTCGCAGGCAGGAAGCCTCTGGCTCATTACCTTTGCCGCATCGCTTGCCGCAGTCTATTTCATTTATTTCCGATAAATCAATGGTGCAATCGATATTTCACTATTGGTTTCATCCATGCTAAAATAAAAGAGTCAATCTAATTTATTCGTTTACTATTGCATACAGCTTAAAAGGAGTTTTTATGCTGAGTCAGATTCAAGGCTTGTTCATGACGATGCGCCTGTGGGATGTCCTGGATATCCTGGTCGTTGCATTTTTCTTATACCGTATATATATCCTCATCCGCGATACACGCGCGACAGCTCTTCTGAAAGGGCTCATTTTCCTGGGAATTTTCACTGTCCTGGCCGGATGGCTGCAGCTCCATGTCGTCAGCTGGATCCTGGACAAACTTATGACGGTCCTTATTGTCGCCCTCCCCGTCGTATTCCAGCCGGAACTCCGCCGTGCCCTTGAACAGATCGGCCGTGGCAAGTTCTACGTTTCCTCACGCATGATGAATGATGTGGAATGGGATCATGTCATCGGGGATGTCGTAGAAGCAGCCATGATCATGTCAGCCAATAAGATCGGTGCTCTTATCGTTTTTGAAAGAAGCGTCGGCCTTGATGACAGGATTGATACGGGCATCCGTATCGAGGGCCTTGTCTCCAAGGAACTTCTCGGAAATATTTTCATCGTCAATACACCGCTTCATGACGGAGCGGTCATCATCAGGGAAAACAGGGTCATGGCAGCAGGATGCCTTCTTCCTCTGACAAGAGACCATAGTCTTTCTTCCGAACTGGGCACGCGCCACCGCGCTGCTATCGGCATGTCTGAGCAGGCAGACTGCGTTGTCGTCGTCGTCAGTGAAGAAACAGGGATCGTTTCCTACACCTATGGCGGCAATATCCATCGCGGCCAGGATGCAGAGAGCCTCAGGAATGTCCTTAGAAATTACCTGATGCGTAGCAAGCCGAAGGGCGTCAGTGATGTGCTGCAGAAATGGAGTCCGCTTAAATGAAATATTCAAGAACGCAGTGGTGGCTGCCTAAGCTTCTTTGTTTAATAGCAGCCTGTGCTTTTTGGGTTTATGTCATGAATGAACAGAACCCTGTCATGGAAAACACATATACGATTCCTGTCGAGGTCAGAAACCTGGACCGTTCGCTTGTTGCAACGAATGTGCCTTCGAAGGTGCGCGTAAAAATCAGGATGTCCAGAAGCGATATGATATCTCTCCGTACGGATGATATCAAAGCCTACGTGGATCTTTCCGGTGTGACGGACGGCGATCATCCCAATACGCAGATCCATGTTTCCGTTCCGGGCGATGAAACAGTCCTCTCCGTATCCCCGCAGTTCTTCAATCTGAATGTGGATACGTACGCAGTGAAATCCCTGCCGGCTACGGTTGAGATCTTCGGCAACCCTGACCCGAACTTCACCGTGGGGGACAATAAGGTAACGCCCGGGTCCATCATGATTGCAGGCAGCTCTTCCAAGATTTCTGAAGCCAACAGAGCCGTTGTTTCTGTCAATATTGCAGGAAAAGACAAGAACTTCACCGAGTTTGATTCCGTCAATATTCTGGATGCTGACGGAAATACAGTGACCGGCCTTGAAATCATGCCAAGCCAGGTCAAGGTTTCTGTGAACGTCAAGGAAAACCAGAAGGTCGGGAACCTTCAGGTAAAGGCATCGACGAAGGGTGAAGTAGCCAAAGGCTACCGTATTACGGATGTCATCGTTACGCCTCCGGTTGCAACGGTAACGGCTCCGATCAGTTACTTTGACAAGAACAAGGCCATCGAGCTCGATCCCATCGACGTGACGGGAGCAAGCAAGGATGTCGTTCAGACGGTGAATGTACCGGCTCCTCTGGGAGGAAGCGTGGCTGTGCCGCAGGTAACGGTTACCATCAAGATAGAGAAGGATTGACAGGCAGTACCTTTCGGGCAGGTTTACCCTCCTTTACTGCAAAATAAAGTATGAATCGTACATCTTGACGAAATGATACTTTAGGGGTATGCTTGTTAGGTTATTTGTATGATTTTGGGAGGAACTTAAATGGTTACTTTATTTGGGACGGACGGCGTCCGCGGACTGGTCAATTCTACACTCATGCCGGAACTGGCATACCAGCTGGGACGCGCGGCTGGCGCTTATTTCTGTAAATCAGGCAAAAGTCATCGTTTCCTGATCGGCATGGACACACGTGTTTCCGGTCCGATGCTGACCGCTGCCATTTCTGCCGGATTATGCGCATCCGGAATCGATGTTGATATCGTCGGCGTGATTCCAACGCCTGGTGTTGCTTATCTGACAAAAACGGAAGGCTATGATGCAGGCGTCGTTATTTCTGCTTCACACAATCCGTTCCCGGATAATGGGATCAAGTTCTTTGACAAGAGAGGGTACAAACTGCCGGACCGTACGGAAGAAGAAGTTGAAAATATTCTCCGTCATGATGAAGAAATCATCCGCCCGACAGGCGACGGCATCGGAACGATCCGCCAGAGCCCTGAACTGGCTGCCAAGTACAGGGATTACGTCAAATCTACTGTCACCTGCAGCTTTGAAGGAATGAAGATCGTAACAGATTCCGCCAATGGCGCAGCCAGCGATTTCCTGCCGGAAATCTTAAGAGAACTCGGCGCTGACGTGACTGCCATTTTCCGTGAACCCAACGGCGTGAATATCAATAACGGCTGCGGTTCCACGCATATGGAAACACTGCAGAAGACCGTCGTTGAACTCGGTGCTGACTGCGGCATTGCCAATGACGGCGATGCAGATCGTTGCCTTTTCGTTGATGAAAAGGGCGAAGTCCTGGACGGCGATCATCTGATGCTGATCAATGCCCTTGAGATGAAGGAAGAAGGAAGACTCAATGATTCCATGGTTGTCGGAACTGTCATGAGCAACCTTGGATTTGGCAAAGCGCTCAGAGAGCATGGATGCAGGACCGTATCCACACAGGTCGGCGACCGTTACGTTCTTGAAGAAATGATGAAGCACAATTACTCCATCGGCGGAGAACAGTCCGGCCACATCATTTTCCCGGAATTCAATACGACAGGCGACGGTCTCATTACGGCTGTCCAGACACTTAAAGTCATGGAGAAGTGGAACAAGCCGCTTTCGGAAATGAATCATCTGATGGTGACCTATCCGCAGATCTTGAAAAATGTCAGGGTGTACAGCAAGAACGGCTGGCAGGATAATGAACTGATCAGCGATTCCATCAAGGCCGGCGAAGAGGAACTGGGAAGCGACGGGCGCATCCTCGTCCGTGCATCCGGTACGGAACCTTTGATCCGCGTCATGGGCGAAGGGAAAGAAATCAACCAGCTCGAAAGAATCATTGATGATATCGCATCCGTGATCGAACACGAACTCGGCGTTGAAAATAATTAATGGGAAAGCTGCTTCGGCAGCTTTTTCTAATGGAATCCCCCGATTTGCTTTTGTGAAATGAAATATTTTTGTCGCGCATAATGGGGATGTGGTATACTTTCAATGTGTATGGAAATGAATTTTCCGGCAGGTGCCGGCACATTGACGGAGGGGATTTATGGAATCGAATGCATTATTGCTGCCATTGTGTTTCTTTGGACTATATATGATATTGGAGGCAGCGGACTGGGGCCTTTGCCTTGCGGCTCCGATTGTCAGCAGGAACCGTGAAGAAAATAAAGCCATCATCGGTCTTTTAAGGCCTGGCCTTGATGGCAATGAACTTTGGTTTTTCCTTGGATTATTCATGCTGAGCGCCGCCATTCCGACGGCTTCGGAAACGCCGATCCATTCGGGGAATATCGTGCTCTGCGTGTTCGTCGTACTGGGGGCTTTGCTCCGGCTGGCTGCATCGTTCCTTCAGGATGCTTTTTCGTCTCCCATTGTTGTGAAGGCATTCAGCATCTTCTCATTCCTGGGTCTGGGCCTCATGGGGCTTTCCGGTTCATCCTTCATCATGGATGATGGATCCTTTGTGACAGTCCTTGGTATTTTCTGCGCATTATGGATGATCCTTGCCGCATTCCAGCTTGGATGCCTCTACGGCGCTGTCAAAGTGGTGAATCCTTTGGGTGAGCGCTTCCGCGCTGCATTCCTTGTGGCAAGCGTCCTGACGGTTGTCGTTTACATTATTCTGGCGATACTTCTCAAATCTAACGTGGGAAGTTCCCATATGTACGGAAGTTTCTTCTGGATGGGCCTTGTCGCAACAGCTATCCTTTTCCTCGTTGCTTTCTTCTTTACAAGAAGCAGGCATGTGAAGGTAGGACTTGCCGCTGCTTATTTATCTTCATTCTTTGCCATTTCCATTTACCTTTCTGCCTATGCCGTGAAGATCCCGCTTCTTTATAAAGTAGAAGTAGGGGCTTTGAAGAGCGCAATGGCGGCAGCACCTGGAACGGCACTGCTTGTCCTTGCCATCGTCTGGTCGCTTGGCGCATTTGTCTGGAAGCAGATCAGGAAAAAGCAGGAATATGAATGGCGTGACCATATTTAAAGGGGAATCCCTGGAGGCATATTATGGGCGAATTATACAAAACACAGCATACCATCGATGAAATGCTTGACCGCATGGGCGTCAAGATTGTTCTTGATTCGGAACATTTATCGGAAGAAGACAAGTTTGAAGCTGAGAAAAACGGTGCATCCGTCGTTCTGAAGAAGGTTTCCGACAAGGAAGACAAAAAAGACGGAAAAGACGAGTAAGCAATAAGGCTGCGGGGAAACCTGCAGCTTTTTTGTGTTTTCTTTCAGGCGGCCTGCCTTTATGCGTATGGTAAAATGATAAAAACAGCTTTTTAAATTACCGAAAGTGAAGTGAAGAGATTGGATCCTTTCGTACATCTGCATTCGCATACTGAATACAGCCTCTTTGACGGAATCAGCCGCATCGGAGAGCTCGTTTCCCATGTGAAGGAAATGGGACAGACCGCGCTTGCCATTACCGACCACGGCGTGATGTACGGCGCCATTTACTTATATAAGGAATGCATCAAGCAGGGAATCAAGCCGATTATCGGCTGTGAGATCTATGTCACGAGGGGAAGCCGCTTTGACAAGTCCGGAAACGGGAAGGAAAAACTGGCCCACCTGATCCTGCTTGCTGAAAATAATGAAGGATATCAGAATCTGATCAAGATATGCTCGAAAGCATGGACGGAAGGCTATTACCACCGCCCGCGAGCCGATCATGAGCTCCTTGAAAAGTATCATGAAGGCCTTATCGTGACATCTGCCTGCGTAGGCGGGGAAGTGCCGCAGGCTATCCTGAATGGCGATATGGATGAGGCAAGGAAGGTCATTGAATTCTACATCAATACGTTTGGCAAGGATAACTACTTCCTTGAAATCCAGAACCACGGTCTTCCTGAAGAAGCGGCTGTCCGTCCTGTACTGGCAAGTCTTGCCAAAGAATACGGACTTGGGCTGGTTGCGACAAACGATTTCCATTATACGAAAAAGGAAGATGCAAGAAGCCAGGAAATCAAGCTTTGCATTTCCACGGGAAAGACGCTGGATGATCCGTATCATTTCCATTTTGCCAATGATGAATTCTACTGCAAGAGCGGGGATGAGATGCGCGCCATTTTAGGAAATTTCCCCGGCGCTATTGAAAATACGAGGGTCATTGCGGACCGCTGCAATGTGGAGCTTACTTTCGGTGAGCACAAGCTCCCTTCCTTTGACGTGCCTGAAGGAGAGACTGCTGCATCGTATTTGAGAAAGCTCTGCGAAAAAGCACTTCCCGAGAGGTACGCTATCGTTACTGACAAGGAAAGAAGCCGCATGGATTATGAGCTCGGCGTCATCGACAAGATGGGATTTTCCGACTACTTCCTGATTGTCATGGATTTCATCCATTATGCAAAATCCCATGGTATTCCGATAGGCCCTGGAAGGGGAAGTGCGGCAGGAAGCATCGTTTCCTACCTCCTTCATATTACGGAAGTCGATCCGCTCCGCTTCGACCTCCTGTTTGAACGATTCCTGAATCCGGCCCGCGTTTCCATGCCTGATATTGATACGGACCTCTGCTACAGGAGAAGGGGCGAGGTCATTGAGTATCTTGCAAGGAAGTACGGCTCCGATCAGGTGGCGCAGATCATTACATTCGGCACTCTGGCGGCAAGGGCCGTCATCAGGGATGTAGGCCGAGTAACGAATATGCCGCTTCGCGAAGTGGACAGGATTGCAAAGATGGTGCCGGTCGGCCCGGGCGTCACTTTGAAGAAGACGATGGAAGGATCCCGCGAGTTCAGGGATCTCTATGATTCTGATACGACGGTCCACTGCCTAATCGATCACTGCCTTGACCTGGAAGGGATTTCAAGGAACTCCGGCACGCATGCAGCCGGAGTCGTCATCTGCTCCAAGCCTGTAGAAGAATATGTGCCGATCCAGCTGACGCAGGACGGGTTCATCCAGACGCAGTATGAAAAGGACCAGGTCGAACAGCTTGGGCTTTTGAAAATGGATCTTCTGGGCCTCAGGAACCTGACAGTCATCCATGATGCACTTGAAATGATCAGAGAAAACAGGGGCATCGATCTTGATATCAACAAGATACCAAGCGAAGATGAAGAAACATGCAAAATGCTCTGCGACGGTGATACGATCGGCGTATTCCAGTCAGAATCCTCCGGCTTTACAAGCCTTCTCATGCAGCTTCATCCGGAGCGTTTCGAAGACCTGATCCCGATGGTTGCACTTTACCGTCCGGGGCCTCTTGGAAGCGGCATGGCAGAAGATTTCATCAAGAGAAAACACGGCAAGATTCCTGTCGAATATCCGCATCCTTCACTGGAACCGATTTTGAAGGAAACGTACGGGGTCATCCTTTATCAGGAACAGGTCATGCAGATTGCATCCGTCATGGGCGGGTTCAGCCTTGGACAGGCAGATATGCTCCGCCGTGCTATGGGCCATAAGGAACCTGAAATCCTGCAGCAGAACAGGGAAACGTTCGTCGACGGCGCTGTTGCCAACGGCGTCGATGACCGCACGGCCAACTATGTCTTCGATCTCATGGTGCACTTTGCCGGTTACGGTTTCAATAAATCTCACAGCGTGTGCTATGGATGGATTGCCTGGCAGACGGCTTACCTGAAGGCGCATTACCGTCCAGAATTCATGGCGGCCATGATGACCTGCTACAACGGAGACCGCGACAAGGTCAGCCGCTATATTTCAGACACCCGCCGCGCAGGCGTTGTGATTGCTGCGCCTGATGTCAACTTGTCAGAGGCTTATTTCTCCGTCAAAGGCGATAAGATTCTCTTCGGCCTTGATGGCATACAGAATGTGGGCGAAGGCGCTGTCCGTTCTATCATCGAAGCAAGGAAACAGGGCGGCTTGTTCAAATCGCTTTCTGATTTCGTAGAAAGGGCAGACAACAGGGGACTTAACAGCCGCGCCTGTGAAAGCCTTATCCGCTGCGGCGCGCTGGATTCCTTGGGAGCCAACCGCTCGCAGCTTCTGGCGGCGCTTCCTGAAGCGCTTGGAGATGCGCAGTCGATCAGGAATGAACGCGCATCCGGGCAGCTCAACTTGTTCGGAGGAGAAGAAACGCCGGAGACGATCGTCTATCCGGACCTTCCTGATATGGACCCGAAAGAGAAAATCGAATGGGAAAGAAAACTTCTGGGATTTTATGTCAGCGGCCATCCGCTGGATTCCTATAAGGAACAGCTCAAAGCCTGCACGCCTCTTTACCATCTGACGGCAGAAGGAAATCAGTACGACGGCAGGATGGTGACGATAGGCGGAACGATTTCCCGCATCAAGGGCACGATGACAAAGAAGGGACAGCCCATGGGCTATGTCACGATTGAAGATTATGACGGCGAAGTGGAAACCGTCGTATTCCCGTCTGTTTGGGAAACAGTAAGGCCGATTCTTGCTGAAGATGCCGCTGTTGCCATCCGCGGGCGCGTGCAGGCCAACGAAAGAGATGTCAGGGTACTGGCTGAAGAAATCATCCCGCTTGACAAGCTTCGTGCATCCGCGCCGTCTCCGGCCGGAGTCCTTCACCTTTACATCGATGCCGCCCATGATTCCAATGAGGTCAGCCTGAGACTGGCAGGGCTTTTCCAGAAGCACCATGGCAAAACGCCGGTCATCATGCATATGATGCGGACCGGGCAGGAAATCCATGCAGCTCCGAAATTCTATGTTAACTACTCATCAGAGGCCGAAAGGGACTTCAGGATGCTTCTTGGAGAAAGAGCCGTTGCCCTTAGGAATTCCGGATCAGGGAATATTTGAACGAAATGATAATTTCATGCGGATTTATGCGCCGTATGGTATACTAAGACGAATGATTATTTTCAGAGATAAGCTTGTTAAAGGGGGCTATTATGAGGTTTCTGGTTTGCGTAAAACAGGTTGTGGACACCTCCAAAATGGAAGTTGACCCGAATACGGGTCGTTTGAACAGGAATAATGCAAACAGCATTATCAACCCGCTGGACCTTCATGCATTGGAAGCGGCTCTCGCTCTTCGCGATCAGGTTGGCGGCACAGTAACGGTTCTGACGATGGGACCGCCGCAGGCTGAACATGTACTCCAGTATGCAGTTTCCATGGGTGCTGATGACGTATATCTGGCAACAGACCGCGCATTTGGCGGCGCTGATACGCTGGCTACGAGCTATACTCTGGCAGCAGCCATCCGCAAATTGGGCAGCTTTGACCTGATTTTCTGCGGACAGGAGTCCCTGGACAGCAACACGGCCCAGATCGGACCGGAAGTCGCTGCAACGCTCAGCATGCCTGATGTAAGCGGCGCTGTCGATATTTCTTATGAAAGAGAAGGATATATCACAGTCAGAAGACAGCTCTCTGATGAGGATGAAGTGCTCGAAATGAAGCTGCCGGCTCTCATTACCACGGCTGAATCGCTGAATCGTCCCCGCTATCCAAGCGTTTTGGGAATCATGAAGAAAGATCATGTTGAAATCCATAAACTGACATCTGCTGATCTGGATGTCGATCCTTCCCGCATCGGCCTTACAGGTTCTCCGACACGCGTAAAGCAGGTCCGTCCTGTCGTTCCGCCGAAGAAGGAAAACCTCCGCATTGAAGGAAAGACGACGGATGAAGCAGTTGATTTGCTCTGCACGGCTATGCAGAAAATACATGTTATTTAAGGAGGGCAGCTATGGATTTTTCTGATTATAAGGGCATTTATGTCGTTGGCGCCCTCTTTGATGGTCATATCCGCAAGTTTACCGGCGAATTCACAGGCGAAGCCAGAGCACTGGCAGACAAGAGCGGAGAAGAAGTATCCGTTGTTCTTCTGGGAAGCGATCTGAAAGATGATCCGCAGTCTCTCATTGCATTAGGCGCTGATCATGTGTACGTGATGGATGATCCGCTCCTTGTACATTATGACGGACAGGCTTACCAGAAGGTTCTTGTCAAATTCTTCAGGGAAAAGAAACCGAGCACAGTCATTTTCGGCGCAACACCGAAAGGACGCGATCTGGCACCGCGCATTGCCGCTGATCTTGTCTGCGGCGTAACCGCTGATGTCACTGAACTTGACATCGATCAGGATACGGGCCTTGTCATCTGCTCAAGACCGGCAATGTCAGGCAACATCCTGGCTGATATCATCAGCCCGGATTACCGTCCGCAGGTCTGCACGGTACGCCCTGGCATTTTCCGCTCGCCAGCTCCCGATGCTTCCAGAAAGGGCGAAGCTGTCCATGTCAAAGTGGAACTTGAACAATCTGACATCGGAACCATCCTTAAGGAAATCCTTAAGGGCGAGAAGGATGAACATCCGATTGAAACGGCAAAGGTCGTCGTGGCCGGCGGACGCGGTTTCCACAGCAAGGAAGAATGGGACAGGCTCTATGAGCTCTCTGAACTTCTTGGCGGAAGCGTTGGATGCAGCCGCCCGATCTGCGAACTTGGCTGGGAGCCTAAATCCCACCAGATCGGCCAGACCGGCAAGGGCGTAGCTCCCAAAGTATACTTTGCCTTCGGCATTTCCGGCGTCATGCAGCATATGTGCGCAGTCAATGCGGATATTATCATTGCTGTCAACAAAGACCCGAATGCGCCGATCATGGCTATGGCAGATTATGCCGTTGTAGCCGATATCAAGGAATTTATCCCGCGCTTCATCGATAAAATCAAGGAATTGAAAGCAGAAAAAGAATAATTGATGTTATAATAATAAAGAAACCAGTAATTATTTCTGTATGGAGGTGAAACGTATGGCAGATACCAAGACTACCATATACTACAACCACAATTTCTATTATGATTTTTCCAAAATTATCAGCGCTGACGACAGAGGACTCCAGTTCGGCGACGGCTGCTATGAATGGATCCGCATTTTCAATAGTCATCCATTTGCCCTGTCCTATCATACTGACCGCCTGTACCGTTCGATGAGACTCTTAGGCATCCGTCCTGTCACAGCACCGGATGAATTTACTGAAATTGCCGAAGTTGTCATTGATGAATCCGGAATCAAGGAAGGATTCATGAAGATTATCGTAACAAGAGGCACTGGTGAACATGATTTCACCATTCCGGCCAGAAACAAACTTCAGCCGAACGTTCTTGTGTACGCAAGACCGCTTGATGAAGCATCCATTGCAAAAGTTCAGGACGGCGTCACCTGCATTACAGCAGAAGATGACCGCGGACATCACTGCGATATCCTTTCCCTGAATCAGCTGGATAATATGATGGCAAGGGCAGAAGCACAGAAAAAAGGATCTTATGATACGATTTTCATTAAAGACGGACTTCTGACTGAAGCATCCCATTCCAATGTATGCATCGTCAAGGCAGGCGTCATCTGGACACCGGCTACCAATGAGCATATGATCCGCGGAATTACACGCTCCCTTGTCCTGACAAGGGTTGCTCCTACCGCAGGCGTAACATCCATTGATGATGCAGCCGATCCGGTCAAGCTCGAAGACATGATGAATGCTGAAGAAGTATTCCTGACCAATACACAGGACGGCATCGTTCCAGTTCTTTCCATTGACGGCAAGAAGATTGGAAGCGGCGAAGTGGGACCTGTTACCAGAAAGATTCAGGAACACTACGCACATCTGATGAAAGACGGACTCGCATAAAGGCTTGTTGATAAAACCGCGCGGCAATTAGGGCCGTGCGGTTTTTCATTGCAGGATCCTTTCAGGGAATTCATGCGGCTTTGGAATCTATGTTCTTAAAAACTATGAATCATCTGGCAGTTTAGTATATAATAAGAAGAACTGTCATTTGATTCGCGAAGGATGAATCTGTCCAGGAGGAAGAAACGGGGGACCATGAGGGTACTTGGCATTGATCCCGGAACCGGAAGATGCGGTTTCGGAGTCGTTGAGAAACGGGGAAACCAGATTATTCCCATTAACTACGGAGTCATTGAAACGTTCAAGGATCAAAGCGATCTGGAACGTCTGAATATCGTTTATGAAGGAATCGGAGAGCTCATTGCAACATACCGTCCTGAATTCATGGGCGTGGAAACTCTTTATTTCAATACGAATATCACGACCGGCATCAAGGTCGCGCAGGCAAGGGGCGTCATCCTTCTTGCAGGCTACCGGCAGAATGTGCCGATCATTCCCGTGACGCCGCTGCAGGTCAAGCAGCAGATGGCGGGATACGGCAGGGCGACAAAGAAGCAGGTCATTGAAATGGTCATGCGGATGATGAATATTACCAGGAAAATCGACCCTGATGATGCTGCCGATGCGCTCGCCATCGGACTTACAGCCATTTATCATGTGGAACACCGCAGTTTGTTTGAGAGGGAAAAATGATCGGATATATAAAAGGAATTGTTTCCGGATTTCCAAAAGATGCATGCTTTCTTGAAACCGGAGGGATTGGATACAGGATTTTCATCTCGGAAAGAACAAGATCTCTTCTCCATATCGGGGAAGAGGCAAGACTTCTGACATACATGGCTGTCCGCGAGGATGCTATACTCTTATATGGATTTCCGGAGCAGGATGAATATGATTTGTTCCTGATCCTGATTTCCGTTTCCAAGATAGGCCCCAAAGTGGCAATAGGCATCCTTTCTTCCATGACGCCGGATGCCTTTGTCTGCGCGATCGTATCAAGAAATGTGACAGCTCTTACGAAACTTCCGGGAATCGGAAAGAAAACAGCAGAGCGGCTGGTCGTCGAGCTGAAGGACAAGGTGGCAAATCTTGAAATGGAAGGTGTTTCAATGGATGGCGAAGATATCGCGGCAGCTGACAGCGGTCTTATAGGACAGGCATCGCTCGCCCTTTCCGGTCTCGGCTATTCCAGTGAGGAAGTGCTGCCTCTCCTTAAGAAACTGGCGCCCGATCATCCTGCGCTTTCAGATTTGATCGGCGCTGTGCTTCGTGAGTTTGGCAAAGCGCAGGGCTAGGGGAGATGAATCATGAAGAATAAATACATAAAAAGCCTAGGCGGAGAAAAGGATGAAGAGGTGCTTGGAAGCACAGGACGCATCGTTTCCACGGAAGAATCTTCCAAGGATGCCTGGCAGACGTCTCTCCGTCCTCAGCGTCTCGACGATTATATCGGGCAGACTGCCTTCAAGAACAATCTGAAGGTCTATATTGAAGCCGCCAAAGGGAGAGGCGAATCCCTGGACCATGTCCTTCTCTACGGGCCTCCGGGGCTCGGGAAAACGACCATGGCCAAAATCATTGCCAATGAGCTGGGCTCACAGTTCAAGGTGACAAGCGGCCCGGCGATTGCGCGTCCTGGCGAGCTTGCTGCCATTCTTACCACGCTGCAGGAACATGATGTCCTTTTCATTGATGAAATCCACCGGTTGAACAGGAGCGTCGAAGAAATCCTCTATTCTGCGATGGAAGACTTCGCGCTTGATCTGGTCATGGGAAAGGGGACGGGTGCGACATCTGTCCGCATCAACCTCGCTTCGTTCACGCTGATCGGTGCTACGACAAGACCGGGCTCTCTTTCAGCACCTTTGCGTGACCGCTTCCTGATCAATCATCATATGGAATTCTATGAACCGGATGAATTGAAGCACATCATCACCCGCGCGGCCGGTATTCTTAATATCGAGATTGAAGAGAGCGGGGCGGCAGAGATTGCCCGCCGCTCAAGGGGGACGCCGCGTATCGCCAACAGGCTCCTGAAGAGGATCCGTGATTTTGCACAGATCAAAAACAGCGCCATTACAGCGGAAATCGCATCGGAAGCTATGGAAGCGCTCCATGTGGACGATATCGGTCTTGATGATCTGGACAATGAGATCCTGAAGTGCATCATTTACAAGTTCAACGGCGGTCCGGTCGGGGTGGATACGATTTCAGCCGCAGTCAGCGAGGAACGCAATACGATTGAAGATGTGTGCGAACCATACCTTATGCAGATCGGTTTCATCTCCCGTACGCCCCGCGGCAGGATTGCCATGAAAGCGGCTTACGACCATATCGGAGCCGTCTGGGATAAGAAACCGGAAGAGGTTCTCAGGGAGGAAGCAGATGGGGATCGGTAAGACACTTGTTATCCTTGGAATTATTTGTATTGCAGCCGGGCTGTTTTTCATGGCAGGCGGAAAGCTTTCTTTTCTGGGGCACCTTCCCGGCGATATTCATTTTTCCAAGGGCAATACGGATGTTTACTTCCCATGGGTATCCTGCCTTGTAGTCAGCATTGTTGGTACGGTTCTGTTGAACCTGTTTTTCAGAAGGTGAACGCTATGAGACGAAAAATCATTACGATTGCCCTGGCAGCGCTTATGGCAGCAAGTGCCGGCATCAGCGCAAAAGCCGAGGCGATTCCCATCCAGAGACGTCCTGTAACGATTACGCATATGTCAGTGCCGGCCGTGCCGGCTTCTCCTTCAGTAAAGAAAACGGCTTATCAAAATGAAAAGACCATTTCAAAAGCCGGATCAAAGACTGAAAAGGAAGAGAGAAAGGACGAGAAGCCTATAAGCACGAGTCCTTTGATTGAAGTAGGGCTCATTTCCGGATGTGAACTTCGCCTTGCCGGCGCTTCCGACTTTAATGCAAAAGCCGGGGGAAAGACCATCGGGAAGTACAAGACAGGCTCTGTCGTAGTCCTTACGAGAAAAGGCAGCAATGTGTATGTGAACGGCAAAAAAGCAGGCCGTGAGGTTCTTTTCGCGCCCGCGCGCAATGTGCCCGGTTTTCTTGTCAAGGGAAACAAGTACAGGGGAGATATGAAGGCTATTCCCTCAAGATGGGGAAATGGAATCACGCTCATCAATGTGCTTCCCATGGAAGATTACCTGAAGGGCGTCGTACCAAGTGAAATCGTTCCATCCTGGAGAATGGATGCAATCAAGGCGCAGGCCGTTGCCGCGCGCACCTATGCGACGTACCACAGGAATGGATACCGGTCATCCGGCTACGATGTGACCGATGATACAAGGACTCAGGTCTACCGCGGCTTTTCAGCGGAAACAGCAGCTACAAACCGCGCAGTTTCCGAAACGGCCGGTGAAGTTGTCACCTATGCAGGAAAGCCGATCGATGCACTTTTCCATTCAAGCGGCGGCGGCTTTACCGAAAACAGCGAAAATGTATGGGGATCCGTCATTCCTTACTTAAGGGGCGTCAAGGAAGAATCAAGCACTTATCTCATGACACCATGGAAGAAAACAATGACGAGGGCATCTTTTACCAAGAGCCTTGAAAATGCCGGATACAAGATCGGTGACCTGAAGAGCATCAAATTATCCCATCTGAAAAAAGGCGAGGCCAATCATTCTTCCGACAGGGGAATTTCCGGCCGCGTCAAGTCAGTTGTCTTTGTCGGCAAGAAGGGACGTGCGACCGTTTCAGGTGAAAGGCTGCAGAGGCTTTACGGCCTGGACAGCACGCTTTTCGATATTTCTGCCAAGGGAAAAGAACTGACGATTACAGGGTATGGATACGGACACGGGCTCGGGCTTTCCCAGTGGGGAGCCGAGGCAATGGCTGAAAAGCATGGTGACGGGAAAAATTATTATAAAACAATTTTGTCCCATTATTTTACAGGCACAAAAATAGAGAAGATTTATTGAATCGTGCCTTCAGCATAAAAATGCTGAAACAATCAATTATAAAGAAACGGGAGTTAGATTAAGCAATGAAATTAGAAGAATTCAATTACGATCTGCCAAAAGAATTAATTGCACAGGAACCGGCTGAACCAAGAGATTCCTGCCGTCTGATGATGCTCGATAAGAATACGGGAGAGTGGGAGCATCATGGATTCAGGGATATTCTGAACGAAATCCGCAAAGGAGATATTTTCGTATTCAACAACACAAAGGTTATTCCGGCCAGACTCTATGGCAAGAAAAAAGACACCGGCGGAAAAGTGGAAATGCTTCTCCTGACTCCTAAGGGAAATGATGTATGGGAAGTCCTTGTCAACCCGGGAAGAAAAGCACTTCCTGGAACGGAAATTGAATTTTCCGATGACTGTTACTGCAAGGTCCTTGACAAGACAGAATTCGGCGGACGCCTTGTAGAATTCCATTACAACGGCAATTTTGACAGCCTTCTTGACCAGATCGGTGAAATGCCGACTCCTCCTTACATCCATAAGAAGCTGGATAATAATGATGAATACCAGACCGTCTATGCCAAGTACAAGGGATCGGCCGCAGCCCCGACAGCAGGACTTCATTTCACGCCAGAACTGATGGAAGAAATGAAGAAAAAAGGAGCAGAACTCCTCTTTGTAACACTTCATGTCGGCATCGGTACTTTCCGTCCGGTATCGGAGGAGAATATTGAAGATCATGAGATGCATAAGGAATGGTACACCGTCAGCGAAGAAACGGCTGAGAAGATCAATAAAGCCAAAGAAGAAGGCAGAAGGATCATTGCCGTAGGCACGACGTCCGTCCGCACGCTGGAATCTGCCGGCCAGAGCGGAAAGCTCAAGAGTGGCAGCAACTGGACGCAGCTTTATATCTATCCGGGATACCAGTGGAAAATGGTCGATGCCATCGTCACCAACTTCCATCTCCCTGAATCCACACTCATTATGATGATGGCTTCCTTTGCAGGAAGAGAACATATCCTGGCCGCTTATGAAGAAGCTGTGCGCCAGAAATACCGTTTCTTCAGCTTTGGCGATGCCATGTTTATCAGATAAGGAACGATTCCATGGTAATTAATTACGAACTGATTGCAGAAGACAAGAAGACAGGGGCGCGCGCAGGGCTCCTTCATACGCCGCACGGGACGTTCAAGACACCGATGTTCATGCCGGTAGGAACGCAGGCGACGGTCAAGACAGTAACGCCTGAAGAACTGGAAGATATGGGAGCGCAGATCATTTTATCCAATACCTACCATCTTTTCCTCCGCCCGGGAACAGACCTTATCAGGGAAGCCGGCGGCCTTCATTCCTTCATGAACTGGCCGAAGGGCATCCTGACGGACAGCGGCGGATTCCAGGTATTCAGCCTTGGCGCTATGAGAAAAATCACTGAGGAAGGCGTCCATTTCCGTTCCTTCCTTGACGGCTCCAAACAGTTCCTGTCCCCTGAAGTATCCATCCATGCGCAGGAAGATCTCGGAAGCGATATCGCAATGGCATTTGATGAATGCATTCCTTATCCGGCCGATTACAAGTATGCGGACCAGTCCACGGCAAGAACGACCCGCTGGGCAGAAAGATGCATCAAGGCGCACACAAGGGAAGACCGCGGCATGTTCGGCATCGTGCAGGGCGGCATGTACAAGGATTTAAGAAAGAGAAGCGCACTGGAAATTTCCTCCAGGCCCTTTGACGGCATAGCCATCGGCGGACTTTCTGTAGGCGAGCCGCATGACATCATGTACGATATCCTCGAATACACGACGCAGTGGCTTCCGACAAATAAAGCAAGATACCTCATGGGCGTAGGAACGCCGGACTGCCTTGTGGAAGGCGTGGCAAGAGGCATCGACATGTTCGACTGCGTATTCCCGACACGCGTGGCAAGAAACGGGATGGCCATGGTCCACAGCGGCCGCATGAACATGAAGAACAAGAAGTACGAAAGAGACTGGGCGCCGCTTGAGGAAGGATGCCACTGCTATACATGCACGCATTACAGCCGGGCGTATATCCGTCATTTGTACAAGTCCGAAGAGCTTCTGGCTTTCCGTCTGGCCACGATCCACAACCTGTACTTCCTTCTGCAGTTCATGAGAGACATGCGCCAGTCGATCATTGACGGGAATTTCAGCGAATTCCGTGAGAATTTCATGAGCGGCTACAAAAGATAAAGAAATTAAAGACAGAGCCCGATTTGTTGTGGTAAAATAAACGATATGAGTTTACGGAGGTGAATGAATTGGAACAAGCGATGAACTTTTTGAGTTTAGTATGGCCTTTCCTGATCCTGATTGCCATTTTCTACTTTTTCATGTATCGTCCGCAGAAGAAGCTGCGCCTTGAAAGAGGAAGATTTTTGCTGTCCTTGAAGAGGGGAGACCATGTAGTTACTTCCGGCGGCGTGCACGGCGTGATCAAGGTTCTGCGTGATAAGTATGTAGAACTGGAAATTGCACCGAAGGTCGTCATCAAAGTTGAAAAATCTGCCATCCAGCATGGAGATGTCAAGCTGATTGATGAAGAATCTGCCAAGAAGGCAGTTGCCGACGGAACTGTGAAGACTGTACAGAATCCTGACGGCAGCGAAACTCAGATCGTTGAAGAAGTCGTTGAAGTAGATGATCCGAAAGATGCGGGCACAGAGGTCATTGAGGAAGTTGTCGAAGAAGACGCTAAATCTACTGAAAAGGCACCGGCGAAAGAGGAAAAGAAATGACAGAATCGAATCCTTCAATTTCCGAAAGGAAAAAGGGGCTTCGGCAGAAGATGCTCGCCATGAGGCGGGCTCTTTCTGCTAATGAAACGGAGAGCAGGAGTTCCTCTCTTAAAGAGAATATCCTTTCACTTCCGGAATACAAGAACGCGAAAAAGATCATGGCTTTCCTTGCCATGAAAGGGGAATCCAATCTGGACGGATTCATCAGGCAGGCTCTTCTTGATGGAAAAGAAGTCTACATTCCTGTGTGCCTTCCTGAGCGCCAGATGGAAGCAGGACGCCTGATTGATATGGAACACTCCGAAAAAGGGCCGCTGGGTCTTAGGAATCTTCCTGCCGGTTATGAAGTGACCAGTCCCGAATCGCTCGATCTGGTATTGATACCAGGACTTGCTGTCAGCCAGGAAGGAATCCGCCTCGGCATGGGTGCAGGATATTATGACAGATATCTTGCCCGCGTCCCGTTTGAGAAAAGAGTGGCAGCCCTGTGGGATTTCCAGGTGATTCCGGATATCCCGTCTGAACCGTTTGATCAGAAAATAGCGAAGATTGTAACCGACAAATCTGTCATCGTTACGAAAAGAGGTTGAAGTTTTGGAAAAGAAAAGTAAAAGCCCCGTGAGGAAGGGCGCTCTGCTTCGATTTTTCGTAGTCATTTTTGCGATTATCGGCATATTTGCATGTACCGTCGGATGGCTTGCCGGACATATCCGTCAGGGCCTTGACCTTCAGGGCGGGACTCATATTGTCATGCAGGCAGAAGATACAGATCAGAACAAGGTTACGCCGGAGGCCATTACCCAGGTCATCAACATCATGCAGAAGCGTGTCAATGAAATGGGTCTGACTGAACCAATCATCCAGCGTGAAGGCAGCAACCGTATCATCATTGAACTTCCGGGCGAGAAAGATCCGCAGAAGGCCATTGATACGATCGGCAAGACAGCCGTCCTGCAGTTCAAGGATGAAGAGGGAAATGTCCGCCTGACCGGCGAAGATTTGAAAGATGCCAAGGAACAGCTCGGCCAGAACAAGCAGCCGCTCGTATCCCTGAAATTCAGTGATGAAGGCGGAAAGAAGTTTGCTGACCTGACTGCTGCCAATGTCGGAAGACATATCGGCATTTATCTTGATGGTGAAATGCTGACCAATCCGGTCGTCAATGAAGCCATTACGGGCGGCGCAGCCGTCATTACCGGACAGAGAACACTTGAAGAAGCCAAAGATCTGGCTATCCTTCTTAGAAGCGGCGCACTGCCGGTCAAGATGTCTGTCCTTGAAGTAAGAACAGTAGGACCGTCCCTGGGACAAGATTCCAAAGACAAGTCCATCGTTGCATTTACAATCGGCCTCTCGCTTGTCGTACTGTTTATGCTGGCAGTTTACCGCATATCCGGATTTGTCGCTGATACAGCGCTTCTGGTATATGTACTGATTCTTTTAGGCGTTTTGTACCTGCTCCATGCGACACTGACGCTTCCAAGTATAGCGGGCGTCATATTGTCCATAGGTATGGCGGTGGATGCGAACGTCCTCATATTTGAACGATTCAAGGAAGAAATACAGGAAGGCAAGATTCTCCGCCTTGCTGTACAGGCAGGCTTCAAGAGAGCTTTCGTAACGATTTTCGATGCGAACATGACGGTCATCATTACGTCTGCCATCCTCTTCTTCCTGGGGAGTGCAACAGTCAAGGGCTTTGCATTGACACTGGGCCTTGGCGTTGCTGTATCCATGTTCACAGCCATCACCGTCAGCCGCACGCTCCTGATGCTCCTGATTGATGCCAACTGGATTCATAACCCCTGGTGGTTTGGCGGGGAAAGGGGGTATGACAGATAATGTTTAACAACTTTGATTTCATTTCCAAAAGAAAGATCTGGTTCTCTTTCTCAGGGATTCTGATCGTACTCTCCATCATTTCCATCGTTACCTTCGGTTTTAACTGGGGCATTGATTTTACCGGCGGCACCATCCTTGAACTGGGATTTGGCAAGCCGGTCACTGTCGAACAGGTCAGAGACGGTCTTCGCAAGGACGGTCTTGAGACGGCAGTCATCCAGCTTTCCGGCAAGAATGTTCAGGGCGAATCCGGTGATGATGTCATCATCAGGACAAAGAACCTGAGCCCGGAAGAAGCACAGACGGTCGTTTCTGATGTCAGCAGCGAAGTCGGACAGACAGAGCTCAAGCGTATGGAAACGGTCGGTGCTGTCATCGGTTCCGAAGTAACGAAGAATACACTGCTCAACGTACTCATTTCCTTCGGCGCAATGATCCTTTACATGTCGATCCGTTTCGAACACAGGATCGCGCTTTCAGCAATTGTCGCCATTACGCACGATATCCTGATGGTTCTGGGTATTTTTGCATTCTTCCATCTGGAAGTGGATGCATCGTTCCTGGCAGCTATCCTGACAGTTCTTGGTTATTCCATGAACGAATCTGTCGTCATATTCGACCGAATCCGTGAAGCGATGCATACGCATAAGCGTACGGACAGTTATGCTGTCCTGGCGAATGATTCCATTCACCAGACAATCCGCCGTTCGCTTTACACGCTGACAACGACACTCTTCTGCGTAGCTTCCCTTTATTTCTTCGGCGGGGATACGACAAAGAACTTTGCCCTGGTCATGCTGATCGGCTTCATTTCCGGCGCTTATTCCTCTGTCTGCGTGGCTACGTCCATCTGGGTTACCTGGAATGAACATATTTCAAGCGACAGAAACCGCAAGGCCAAGGAAACGAAAGAAGCAAAAACAGGAAAGAAACTTAAGGCAGCCAAAGCCTAGAGCTTCTTGTATGAAAAGAAGGGCGGAAGCCGGGCGCTTCCGCTTTTTTCTTACCTATCTGAATTTATATGCCTGAGGAGATTGAATCAGACGCTCATCAGGGATTGACTCGTGATATAATAAAACCATGGAAAATAAAATTATGAACACAGAGAAAACCGTATCATTCATTACTCTTGGCTGCAAGGTCAACCAGTATGACAGTGATGCCATGAGAACCCTCTTTGTTGACGGGGGATACAGCCAGGTAGAAGACTATAAGAATGCAGATGTATATGTCATCAACACCTGCTCCGTCACAAGCATCGGCGACAGGAAATCAAGGCAGATGGTGCGCCGCATCAGACGCCAGCACCCGGATGCTGTCATTGCCGTAGCCGGATGCTATGCACAGCTTGCACCGGAAGTCTTTGAGAAAATGGGAGACGTCGATGTCATCGTAGGTCTTCATAACCGTTCTCACATTGTGGAATATGTGGAAGAGGCCAGAGGCGCAGGCAAGCCTTTGAATGAAGTCGTCGACATCATGAAAGTCAACACGTTTGAAAACATGTTTGTCCGTCCCGAAGGGGAAGTGAAGACCAGAGCTTTCATCAAGGTACAGGAAGGCTGTGACAATTACTGCACATTCTGCATCATTCCCTATGCAAGAGGAAGGCTGAAATCTAGAAGGCAGGAAGACGCAGTCAAGGAAATCAGGAACCTGGTCGATACAGGCTACAGGGAAGTCGTCCTGACGGGAATCCACCTTGGAAACTACGGCAAGGATCTCCATGACGGCACGTCTCTTTCCAGCCTTGTATCAGAACTGGTCAAGATCCCGGATCTTCTCCGCATCCGTCTCGGCTCTATTGAATCCGTTGAACTTTCAGAAGAACTGATCGATATCATCAGGAATGAACCGAAGGTATGCCGTCATCTTCATCTTCCCATCCAGTCCGGATCAGACAGCGTCCTTCGCGGCATGAACCGTCATTACCGCCTGCCTGAATACAAGAGACTCATTGCAGAACTTCGTGAAAAGATTCCGGGCCTTGCACTCACGACCGACCTCATCGTCGGTTTCCCGGGAGAGACGGAGGAGCTGTTCCAGGAGACACTGGAAACGCTGAAGGAACTTAAATTCTCCGGAATCCATGTATTCCCGTATTCCAAGAGAACCGGAACACCGGCTGCCGGATACCCGAATCAGGTTCCGAATGAAATAAAGAAGCAGAGAGTTCACAGGGTACAGGAACTCGAAAAGGAAATTTCGCGTGAATACAGAGCCCGTTTCATGGGCAAAACTGTTTGCGTCTTGGCCGAAGAGGTCAAGGATGG
Source organism: Dialister sp. CAG:357 (assembly GCF_000435155.1). Lineage (NCBI taxonomy): Bacteria > Bacillati > Bacillota > Negativicutes > Veillonellales > Veillonellaceae > Dialister > Dialister sp. CAG:357. The sequence goes on from NZ_FR896372.1 coordinate 52,655, forward strand.
ATATTTTGAAGGGCTGACAGAAGAATACATCCGCGTATCAATCAGAAGCCAGGGAGTCGAAAGAGGCGGAATGTACAACGTACTCATTGATACGATGACGGATGATGGCCTTTCAGGGGTATTAGCGAAGGAGGAGTAAAATGGCTGACTGTATTTTCTGTAAAATTGCTGCCGGAGAAATTCCGAGCACAAAAGTTTATGAGGATGAACACTGGTTCGCATTCAGGGATATTGAACCCTGCGCACCTGTTCATATTCTGGTGATCCCGAAGAAGCATGTGGATAACATTCTTGCATTTGATGAAGAATACAATAAAAACTTTGCTGACTTTTTCCTCGTCATCAAAAAGATTGCCGAAGCAGAAGGACTGAAGGAAAACGGCTTCCGCCTTGTCATTAATACCGGTGAAAAGGCAGGCCAGTCCGTATTCCATTTCCATGCGCACATTATCGGCGGCAGAGAAATGGGATGGCCTCCATTCCCGGCAAACGATTGATTTCCTGCAGTAAATGAAACACGTGATTGATAAATTAGAAAATAGGAATTGACATATAGAGGGTTCTAATTTATAATTTATAAGTGTGCAATAGCACCCCATCAGTCTTATTGGGAGGGAGGGATATAGATGTCTGAAATCAAAGTTCAAAAGGGCGAATCTCTTGATAGTGCTCTTCGCAGATTTAAACGTTCCTGCCAAAAAGCCGGGGTTCTTTCTGAAGTAAGAAAACGTGAACATTATGAAAAGCCCAGCGTTAGACGTAAACTGAAATCTGAAGCAGCAAGAAAACGTAAGTTTAAATAACAGGTTGCAAGGTGATACGTTTTGTCAATTAAGGAACAGCTGATGGCCGACATGAAAACGGCCATGAAAGCAAAAGAAGAAGGAAAGCTTGCTCTGAATACGATCCGTATGGCTCGTGCCCATATCAGACAGGCTGAGATCGATGACGGACACGCTGACTTCAATGATGATCAGGTTCTTGCTGTTCTCCGGAAAGAAGTCAAACAGAGAAAGGAAACTCTCGCTGAAATTGACGGATCCGGAAGAGAAGACCTGGTTGAGCAGACCAAAGCTGAGATTGCTGTACTGGAGAAATACCTGCCGGCTGAAATGCCTGAAGCAGAAATTGAATCCGTAGTAAAAGCAGTCGTAGATGCAATGGATCCAGAGCAGAGAAGCATGGGCCTTGTGATGAAGGCCGTCATGGCAAAGCTTAAAGGCAAGGCGGACGGTAAGATAATTAACCAGATCGTGCGCAAGATTCTTGCTTGACTGTGCTTGACAGAAGCAGGATGCGTGGTGTATCCTTAGAACATAAGTTAATATGCTGCGTCAAAGGAGACTCATTCCGAAAGGGATGAGTCTCCTTTATTTTATTTTTATCAAGGCGCAGTCTGGGAAAACAAAAATGGTGGATAGTTTTTCAGGAGGGCTAAGATGAACAAAGAATTGCTGTACTGCATCCCCGCTGGTCAATATGGAAAAGAAGGAGTTCTGTCCCTGTTGACACAGCATCCGGAAATCAGATTCGTATCTCTGGTAGGAATCGATCTGGCAGGCAACGATACCGATGAGAAAATTCCGATTGAAATTTTTATGAAAGATTATGAGGACTTCTTCGCAGGAAAAGCTGTGCAGACCGATGGATCCTCCGTTGTATTCATGAACATTGCAACACTCAATGATGCCAGAGTCGACATGGTCGCTGACAGCACCGTCAACTGGTACGTTGATTACAATGATGAAAATATTTCCGATGAAAACGGCCGCCCGGTCGGAACGCTGCGTATTCCATGCTTCCTGATCCATAACGGCAAGTTCATTGATTCCAGATCCGTATTGAAGAAATCCTGTGAATATGTATCCGAAAAGCTCAAGAAGCTTCTTTCCGATGCACAGGTCAAGGGAATGGAAAACTTCCCGTTCTCTGAAATCCAGGATATCGTATTTACAACCGGCACTGAACTTGAATTCTGGGTAAAGACGCCGAGCGAAAAAGAAACCGTTCAGCACCTTTCCATTTCCCAGAGACTGCAGGAACAGTACTGGCAGCGCATGCGCGGCAATGTCCGTACCGCTATGGAACAGGCCATTGAAGAACTGGATGCCCGCGGAATGCGCGTTGAAATGGGTCATAAGGAAGTCGGAGGCATCAAGCCGAAGATCGATGATGACGGTCACATTTTCGACGTATGCGAACAGCTTGAACTTGACTGGCTTTTCTCGACAAACCCGCTGCAGGCTGCAGATAACGAACTGGAAGCCCGCATCGTCATCCGTGAGGTATTCCGCAGAAACGGCCTTGACGTTTCCTTCCGTGCAAAGCCGATCATCGGCGTAGCAGGAAGCGGTGAACATACCCATGTAGGCATTGCAGCTCTTCTTAAGAACGGCAAGACCATCAACCTTCTTGCTCCGGAAGACATGAGCGCTGACTTTCTTTCCACCGTCGGCTATGGCTTCATCATGGGCATTCTCAACAACTATGAAGCAACCAATCCGTTTGTTTCTTCAACAACAGATGCTTTCAACAGACTGAAACCAGGCTTTGAAGCACCGGTCTGCATCGTTACTTCTCTCGGACATTCTCCGGAAGTTCCATCCAGAAACAGATCCATCCTGATGGGCCTGATCCGCGATACCGAAAACCCGAAGGCAACACGCTTCGAACTTCGTGCCCCAAACCCGTTCACCAATACATACATGGCTGTTTCCTGCCTTTACATGACAGCTCTCGACGGCATCGAATATGCAGTGAACTCTGGAAAAGGCCCGGATGAACTCCTGGCTGAGCTTTCCAAGACAGCAGGAGAGGATGCTGATTACCTTTCCAAGGACAGAGAATACCGCTGTGAAAAGAACGTATTCGAAGATTACGATCAGGAACAGAGAGACGCTGTATTTGGCAAACCGCCGGCTACCGTCTGGGAAAACGTCCGCATCATGAGAGCAAATCCTGACAAAGTAGCATCCATTACAAGAGATGATGTCATTTCCAAGGATATCGTTGAATCCTTCATCGCTTCCATCCTCTACCGCTGGAAGAATGAACTGATCGACCGTATCATTCCTGGAACGGAAGCTGCTGTCAAAGGTTACAAGAAACTTGATAACGATGACAAACTTGACGAGAAGAGATGGAAAGCCATCAAAGCTGCCCGCATCGAACTTGCCAAGGATACAGAAGAAGAAAAGTGCATCTGCACCCGCCTGAACGAAGCCCTTGAAGATGGAGATTATGATACTGCATCTGATCTTCAGATCGAAATGGCTAAAAAGTCGCAGGCACTTGAAAAAGAATACCGTATTTACGCATTGAATATTCTGGACTAAGAAATCAGTTCTAATAAATATACAATCAGGCCAAGGAGGACCCATTCCATTACCAAGGATGGGTCATCCTTCTTTTTGTATAAAGAACATACAAAGACGGGGATACTGTATCAGAATTGAGATCCGGAATTTCGATCAAAATGTTGAAGTGAATCAAGTGGAATAAATTTTTGGCTTATAGGACATTTCGTGTTGTTTTT
>NZ_FR896373.1:0-5199 GCF_000435155.1 Dialister sp. CAG:357
TAAATAAAAAATATAGAGATGAATCATTTTTCGAAGAGGAACTGCGATGAAAGAGATTCTGAAGAAATCGAATTACAAAGCGATTCTGCATTCTAAACGTGCCAATATTTATTATCTTGAGAAATGCCGAGTCATGCAGAAGGATGGACGTGTCGTCTACTTGACTGAAAGCAGCGATGAAAATTTATTCTGGAATATTCCTGTTGCCAATACGACGGTCATTCTTTTGGGGAGCGGCACATCCTTGACCCAGGCAGCTGTTCGGGTGCTTGCTTCTGCAGGTGTCATGATCGGATTTTGCGGGGGCGGTGGTACGCCTCTTTTTGCCGGTACGGATATTGAATGGATGATGCCGCAGAGCGAATATCGTCCGACGGAGTACATGCAGGGGTGGATTTCGTTCTGGATGAATAAAGAAAGACGCCTCGAAACGGCTAGAGACTTCCAAAGAGCCAGATGTGATTTTCTTGAAAAAACATGGGGGAAAGATAGGGATCTGCATGAGGAAAATTTCAATGCGGACGATCCTGAAATCGAAAGAGCATTGGCGGTTTATAGAGGTAAGATAGACAGTGCAAAAGACGTGACGGAATTGTTACTGTCAGAAGCAAAATTCACCAAATCCCTCTATAAATATGCAGCTAAGAGAACCAGACTTCCGGATTTTACCAGGAATCATGACGGTGATGATGAAGCGAACATCTTCCTGAATCATGGAAACTACCTCGCCTATGGTTTGGCAGCTTGTACTCTCTGGGTATTGGGAATTCCGCATGGGTTTGCGGTCATGCACGGTAAAACAAGGCGCGGCGCGCTTGTCTTTGATGTGGCGGACCTGATCAAAGACTCAATTATTCTGCCTTGGAGTTTTATTTCAGCAGCCAGAGGCGATGATGACAAGCATTTCCGTATGACGTGTTTGAATAAATTGACAGAACATAAAGCACTGGATTACATGTTTGAAATCGTCCAACGCAGTAGTTTGAAATATGGGCCGGGTGATTTCCTATGATGGTATTATTGATCAGCCGAAGCACCGGTAAGTCACAGAAAACGGTCCGTACGATCTTGGACAGCTTTGCGGAAAGAATTGGGGATGACGCCTGGCGCACGGTCATAACTTCGGACGGTCTGGAAGCAGTGCGGACTGCGCTTCGGAGAAATGCTACAAAAAATACGGCGGTTTCTTGTCATTGGATCAGGTCGAGGGCAAGAAGCGATCTGCTCTGGATTGTCGGTGACAGAAGCCAGTTCAATGATGCAGGCGCTGTACCTGTTAATACGACGAAAAAGAAAATCATCCATTCTGAATGGGAAAACGACTGGCAGTACCTGCCGATTATTAAAGAGCTGGCCGGTCTGGCGGGACTTTTTCACGATTGGGGCAAAGCATCGGATTTCTTTCAAAAGAAGCTGCGCTCAGGAACGAAAGAGCGGGATCCGTTCCGTCACGAATGGATGAGCTGCAAGATGATTGAAGCATGCGTAGAAGCATCAGGCGATTTTGAAGATGATACACCTTGGCTCAAGAAATTCGCTGATGGCACATTTGAAGAAGAAATCGTTTTAAATATCTTGAAAAATGAAGCTAAAGCGGGGAAATCAGATGTAACGAAGTTAAAAAAGCTTCCGCCTGCCGCGGAATGTCTCACGTGGCTGATTCTTTCACATCATAAACTTCCGGATTTAAATAAGGATGACCGGCGCGCTTATGAAGATGAAAAACGAGAAACTTTTTATGAAATGATGAAAAGTTTGAAATCATCATGGGGATACGAAAATGATGATCCGGATTTTGTAGAGAAGCGGCAGGAATGTTTCCGCTTTTCTCATGGGATACTTTGGAACGAAGGAAACATTTGGAAAAAGCATCTGAAGAAATGGACCGGCAGACTTCTTCAGGATTACGATACCTTGAAGCAGATCATGAAAGATCCTGACTATGATCCGGCTTTCCGTGAAATACTGCTTAACGCTCGCCCGGCATTAGTTTTGGGAGACCATTATTTTTCCTCTTTGGATGGCGATGCGAAGCAGGACGACGGGAAGTGGAGCGCGAGAGACCTTTGGGCAAATACCTTTTCTTTCAGGAATAAGAAAAGAAAATCTGAGAAGAACCAGTTTCTGGAGGAGCATATGACGGGCGTTTCAGATCAAGCACTTCGCGTAGCGCATCAGCTGCCTAGATTTGCGGAAGAGATGGAAAAGACGTATGACGTCAAAGCTTTGAAGAAGAGAAGCCCTGGAAAGTTTTCCTGGCAGGATAAGGCGGCTGAGACAATACGAAATTTCCGCAAAGATCGTGGAGAAGATCAGGTATCTTTTGTTGTAAATATTGCAAGTACTGGCTGCGGTAAAACTTTTGCCAATGCAAAAATTATGAGAGCGCTTTCTCCAGGAGGAGATTCCCTGCGTTACATTCTGGCATTAGGACTCCGTACTCTGACACTGCAGACCGGCGATGAGTACAGAGAAAGAATCAAACTCAGCAAAGATGACCTTGCTGTATTGATCGGGTCAAAAGCAGTTCTGGAACTTCACGAAGGAGATAAGGAGCTGGAAGAAAAACGATCAGCAATGGAAGATGAAGACGGCGAAGATATATCTCTCGCTGAAGGGCTTGCTTATGAAGACTCTTTGAACGATGAGCAGCGAGCTTTCATGAATATTTTCTTCAAACCTGCGAGAGGGATCGATGCAGATAAGAACAGTGCTTTCTTGTACAAGCCCGTTCTCGTTGCGACAATCGATCATATGATGGGGGCGACAGAAACAATACGGGGCGGACGCTTCATTCTTCCGATGCTCCGGCTGATGTCCTCTGATCTAGTTATCGATGAAATCGATGATTTTACGCAGAAAGACCTGACTGCCATTTCCCGGCTCGTGCATCTGGCGGGAATGTATGGAAGAAATGTTGTTCTTTCTTCAGCGACAATTCCTCCCGATTTGGCAGAAGGCATGTATAGAGCCTATATAGCCGGTGTGAAATGCAGGAACAGTTTCTTTATTTCCAAGAAACGTGTCAGCGTCGTACTCTGTGATGAATTCCGAACTGAGATGAAGTTCATGAATACAGATGATGATTCCGACTATAGCGCATTTCATCAATCATTCATCGAAAAGCGCGTCGCGAAATTAACACGGCAAATAACAAAGAGGTCAGGATACATAGCAGATTGTGAGGATGAAGACACTGAAGATGCCAAGTCTGATAAGATGCAGTCGTACTTCGAAAGCATCCGGAAACAGGTTGTCCGTCTTTCCAAAGAAAATTTCGTTGTAGACGAGAAGACAGGCAAAAAAGTATCTATTGGTGTTGTTCGTATGGCAAATATTGATCCATGTGTAAAAGTCAGCTTGTACCTACTGCAGAATACGGATTGGGATAAAGATGATATAACACCGCGCATTATGACCTATCACAGCCGGCAGATTTTGCTGCTTCGTCATGAGCAGGAAAAGTATTTGGATAGTGTATTGAAGAGGAAAACGCTGTATGGAGAGCCTGTTGACATCAAGGATCCGGTTCTCCGAAAACATATTGATCAAGCAACAACAGATTATGTCGTTTTCATTATTGTTGCAACGCCTGTAGAAGAAGTAGGACGGGATCACGATCTCGATTGGTCAGTGATTGAGCCTTCGTCGTATCGCTCGATTATCCAGCTTGCCGGACGAGTCCTTCGTCATAGAATCATGAGCGAAAATATTGAGAAGGAAAATATAGCCGTCATGCGATGGAATCTAAGAGGATTAAATGGAAAGGCACCTGCCTTTATATATCCAGGCTATGAAAGTGGAAAGAATAAGCTGGAAAGTCATGATCTTAAAGGTATTTTGAAAGAGGATGTTTTAAAGAGGATTGATTCCATTCCGCGTATTAGAAAAGAGGACCCGCTAACCTGGAGAACGAATTTAATTGATCTCGAGCAGAAAGCGATGGAAGATTTCAACGATAAAGAAAGCAGCGGAGCCAAAGCGGTCAATGGATGGATCCGGGAATATTGGTGGATGACAGCATTGCCGCAGCGTTTGAACCGATTCAGAGAAAAAACGTATCCAGATGTACGCCTGACCGCATTGTTTGAAGATAATAAGATCAAGTTTTCTGAGTATATAGATAGGGAATTTGTTTCAGTAGGAAGGAAAAGAAGCATTGAAGCGTTTCCAAAATTTAAGGAGGGGATCGAGAAAAACTTATGGCTGAAGAGGGATTATAAAGAAGCATTGAAACGTTATGTAAATGATTCAGATTTCAGGCAGGAAGAAGAAATTCTTTTTGAAAAGTCTGAGAAGTATGGAGAAATTATCATACCTGACAATTTAGAAAAAGAATGGTTTTATTCTGACCAATTCGGATTATTCTCGAAAACGAGTGTTTAAGAAGGAAGGGAAGGGAGAAATTTGGGAGAAATTGCGGAATTTCTTGAAAGTAGAGCAGTCGCTAAGAAAATTGTCGAAGACCGCAAGAAACTACCAGACGGTTTTCTAGATGAAGAAGCCAGGCGTGTTAAGATAGGCGTCTGGGTACGCGATCTCTTAGAGAAGCAAATATCTAAATACACATTAGCAACACATGTGGGAAGATTTGCTAATCCTGACAGTACTGTGCATCTCTATGTAGAGAGCAAAGAGAGGCCTGACGGATATTTGACAACGGAAAATACACAATGTGAGACGGATATCGTGTATCCGAATGCCAATATCATGACAGCGGCCATGCTTCTCTTGTATAAAATGGAAGACGGACAGTCTATATTGGAACACATTCTGAACCAGGATGGAAAAGCCGATGAACTGAAGCTTTATGGAATTGACTCGGAGAAATTGTATCAGCAATTTAAGGACCTTAAGACAGGAACCAGGGGATTTACAGATAAGAATTTAAGGCAGGTCTATTTCCCAATAAGTGAAGGAGAATATCATCTTTTGACAGTAATGCCAAGCACTAGTGAATTGGGAACATTGTTTGATAAGCTGAACATCATTAGAAGAGAATTCTCTGCTGCAAGGGATCCTAAAGATCCTAATTATGGGAAGGACTGCAGCAATGTCTGGGATAAGACGGTCATCACCTTCGGCGGGACAAAGCCGCAGAACATTAGTGGGCTTAACATGCTGCATCATGGGGAAGGATATCTGGTTTCATCACTTCCGCCTGTTTTGAATGAACGGGATTTAATTCTTCCAAAGGGG
>NZ_FR896374.1:0-1384 GCF_000435155.1 Dialister sp. CAG:357
AGTGTTCAACTTAATTATACAATCCGCCATTATTCAAGATACAAGAATTATTAATTACGACTATAATCAGTCTATGGAGACAATAACGAAACGTTTGATTTTAGATAACCCTAAAATATCTAGAGATGAGCTCATAAAGAAATACCTAGATATAATACATATTTATTCCGGGATTACATATTCAGAAACTTACTCTAAAATGTATAATAGTGATGGCACTATAGCCCTAGATAACCTGCCGGATATTCCCCCACAAAAGTGTGGGTCCTTCTCAGGGATTGGAAGAGCTGCTAATTATATGTTCTATAAATGCTATAACCACTACTTTCAATTATAGTGTTAATTTCCGAAATGGAAGTACCTCCCTTTATCTCTCTATTCCGCAGAAAGGTTTCTATAAAAATAATCTATAGAATTTTCATCTCTGATTTATAGATTCCTCATTTACAACAAAGCGAGGTCCTCACTATGTCTCTCAAGAAGATTATATCCGCCCTCTTATTTGCTATTCTTGTTGTTTTTGCAGGCATGACGTGCCGTGCTGCGGAAGTTAATAGTAATTATTTAAACGGAAATAAGAATTTCCCTATGATTGATTGGAAACAGGGAGTAAGTTCCTTCTTAGATAAAAGCTCTCTTGTTTGTGAAAGATACGATCCTCCCTACTATATACTTGCAGTTAATGTACTTTATGTAGATCACGCTGACAAAGGTAATACAACTCCTAATGTTATTAGAACTTTCCGCATTTTTTATGACTATAACAAAACAGAAATGTATAACATAACTAAAGACAAGAGAGGTTTAACCACTTCTTACTATATCGATCCCAATGGCTGCGAAGCTCAAAAGAGTGTTGTTATGCCGGCTAGTGAAGCCGCATTTTATTTATGCTATAATCTTAAATTTTATGGAACTCTATATCAGAAATTTGGAAATGAATATTATCCAGTATTTTCTGATGAATTCTACGATCATCTGAAATAACCCATCAAAACTCCCCACGCAGCTTTTGCTCATGGGGATTTTTCTTTACGCCGTTATCGTAGGCTCTCCTTATTCTATATTCAACTCACTTTAACTCCTGCTAACATTTTTCATTTTTCACCTGTTTCATGCTATACTATTAACAGATTCTAAAAAACGTACAGTAATCGTACAGCATAGTAACCTGCAGTCCCGTGATTTTATATCTAGGAAGTATTTGGGCTGCCGGCTAAGAATCCGATAAATACTGTTATTTTTATGATATTTTTACCAATAAACAGCTTGAATTTTCTTCTTGATAGGCATATAATTATATCTAGCAAGGAGGAGATTTCTATGGATATGCCGGGGAATGCCAAAACACAGACTATCTCAGGAAAAAAGTATGTCTTTATTG
>NZ_FR896375.1:0-16994 GCF_000435155.1 Dialister sp. CAG:357
GAGATTTTGTGTCCAAAATACGTTGACCAGTGCATTATATATAGCAGGAGGAAATCCTGATGCCGGGTGAAAAGGGGGGAGGGGGGATTTACGAGAGGTTTCAAACAAATAAGAGCCGAGCTCTTTCATTTATTCCTTGCGAAGCTGTCCCTGTCAGGGGAAAGTGGACCGTATACTGATTGACTCTATATTAATATCAGTACTGGCTCAATTGTTTTGTACGGGACGAAAGGGGGGGTGCATTTTCTAAGAAGATGGGTTGATTTCCCTCAGATCCTCCTCCACGATAAAAAAAGCCCGCAAATTTCTGCGGACTTTTCTTTAGTCATTCTATGAACTTGTCTTAGATAATGTTGGAGATGACGGCGTGGAAGTAACGGTCGAGTTCTTCCGGTGTTTCTTTCATGCCGTTTCTGACCCACCACTGAACCATTTCGACAAAGCTGCCGGAAATGTGGTTGACAAGGAAGCTTTCCGGAACCTGTCCGCGAAGCTTGTTGTTTTTCAGCAGGTAGGATTCGATCAGTTTATCAAGGCTCTGCTTGAAGAAGCGGAGGAAGATATCCGAGCTGTCGGAGGTCAGCAGGTCGCGTGTATGATTTGTGTTGGCCGCGATGTGCTGGAGCAGGTGACAGAAAACGGGATCATGACCGTTTATCGTTTCATGTGCGTCACTGTCGCTCGGGAGGTCGTCGTTCATGACGCCTTCAATGATGTGATCGAAGAGTTCGCCGCACATTTCTTCAAGCAGGCATTCTTTGGTCTGAAAATGAGCGTAGAATGTGCTTCTTCCAATGTTGGCCAGGTCAATGATGTCCTGAATAGTGATCTTTGCATACGGTTTTTCGGAAAGGAGTGCGCTGAAAGATTTGAAGATAGCGGTCCTTGTTCTTCTTTGTCTGCGATCCATAATTTATCCCTTTATTTTTTTAAGAAACATAACAAACTGAGGCTGCCGATGGGTAACCTTAAGTATCAGTTTAAAATAAAATGTACTAAAAAGCAAGGAAAACATGTAAAATATGATATATTACCAATGCTTTACATAAGTATCCTATTGAATTTTATTACTTTGCTTATATAAAGAATATATAGGCTGCGGAGCGGTGTTCAGAATATATAGGCTGCGGAGCGGTGTTCGCGGAACGTGCCGTATTAGATTTTTTCGTATTCTGATAGAATTTGTTTTAAAATTCTTTGTCATCATGAGGCTCGTTTGGTAAGATAGAAATAAGGGATGGTTCCCATTAGCAAAAATGGACGACTGGAGGTTCTGCGGAATGCTCCGCGGAAGTGCCGGCCGGTTTTCAAAGCTTGGCTTTGAGACAGGAGGCATTCATGAGTCATACAGGAAAAATCACAGCAGTTCTGGCTGGCCTGGCTTTTTTATCAGGCGGTCTTTCTGCATCAGCGAGTGACGGCATGCATTACGTGGCAGCGGAGAACCGGTTTCTGGGTCCGGAAATTTCCTGCGAGCTGTCAGAGGAAGCAGGCGATACCGCTGTCAAGACGGCTCTGATCGAAGGACTGGAGATTCCGCAGAAAGAGCTTTCCGGGACACGCTGGTATTATGATTACGTGGATCTTTCGGGAACGGGAGAAAGAGACGTACTTGCGCTTCTCTCGGGCCCCTGGTTCTCGGGAACGGGCGGCGATACGCTTGTCTGGCTTGTGTCGGATGGCAATGGCTGGAAAGTGCATCAGACTTTGACGCTTGTCAGAAGTCCTGTCATTGCCGCTGATCTTTCAGGAAACGGGAGAAAGAGTCTCATCGTTTACCGCGCAGGCGGCGGAACCCGAGGCATGTGGGTCGAACTTGATCAGGTGCAGCAGGAAAATGACGAATACCTTTTCACGACGGTCAATGACGGCGTGAAGGCACCGGATCTCGGGACGCTGAAAGGGACGGCTCTCTTTGCTGACGACATGATCCTCGATCAGATGACGGGCAGCTATAAGACGCTTGGATAAAGCGCCAGGCATTCCTTATATAAAAGCTAAATATAAAAGCTAATATGAAGAGCGAATGTACGAAGAGCGGATGCGGAGCAATGACGCAGCTTTGTACATTCCTTTTTCATTATAGAATATACAGCGAGAATCACAGCTATGAGGATTTTGCAAGTTTTAGTGTCACTTTTGAGGGAAAGAATTATTTAATACATAGATATAAATAAATAAAACGAGGCAGGCACGGTTTTCTGTGCGTTTTTCTCATACCATTCCGCCTGTCTTCGTGGTATCATCAAAGGTGAAATCGAATGTTCTCGCTGTTGGTATTATTTCGCCGCTTCCATGAGAAGGGATCTTTGCGATGGACGGCGGTATTTGTCCTCGATAAAGGGGGAAGTTTTTTATGAATATTCATGAATACCAGAGTAAGCAAATTCTAAGGCAGTACGGTCTGCATGTACCGGAAGGCTACCCGGCCTTCACCGTCGAAGATGCTGTGCAGAGTGCGAAGCGTCTGGACACGCCGGTCGTCGTCGTCAAGGCACAGATCCATGCAGGCGGACGCGGCGAAGCAGGCGGCGTCAAGATCGCTCATTCTCTTGATGAAGTCCGTCAGTATGCAAGAGAAATCCTGGGCAAGACACTCGTAACAAAACAGACCGGCCCGAAAGGCAAGAAGGTCACCCGTCTTCTGATCGAAGCGGGCTGCCATATCAAGAAGGAATACTACCTGTCCTTCCTCGTCGACCGTCAGGCAGAATGCATCGTCATGATGGGTTCTGAATCCGGCGGCATGGATATTGAAACGGTAGCTGCTGAGCATCCGGAAAAAATCCTGAAGGAATACATCGATCCGGTCATCGGCCTTGCTGATTTCCAGGCAAAGCGCATGGCTTACGGTCTCCATTTCGAACAGGTCGCTGTCAACAAGGCAGCTGCTTTCATGAAGTATCTCTACCAGGTCTTCGTCGGCAAGGACTGCTCGCTGGCTGAAGTCAACCCGATGGTCCTGACACAGGAAAATGATGTTATCGCTCTCGATGCGAAGCTGAACTTCGACGACAGCACGCTGGCTCGTCACCCGGATATCGTGGCTCTGCGCGATGTCCTTGAAGAAGATCAGAAGGAAGCACAGGCTGCCCGTGAAGGCTTGAACTACGTCAACCTCGGCGGCGATGTAGCGTGCATGGTCAATGGCGCAGGCCTGGCTATGGCGACAGTCGATATCATCAAGGAAAACGGCGGCGATCCGGCCAACTTCCTGGATGTCGGCGGCGACTCGACTCCTGAAAAGATCGTTGCGGCATTCCGCATCATGATGGAAGATAATCAGGTCAAAGGGGTATTGATCAATATCTTCGGCGGCATCAACAAGTGCGATGTCATTGCAGAAGGCATCGTAGAATCGGCAGCTCTCCTTTCGGAAGGGAAAGCTGAATTCCCGATCCCGGTCATCGTAAGACTGGAAGGGAGAAACGTAGAACGCGGCAGGGAAATCCTCCATACCGCTCATATCAAGAATCTGTACCCGGCTACCTCCATGGAAGAAGGCGCTATCCGTGTCATCCAGCTCGTCAAGGAGCAGGAAGAACGTGAAAAGGCTGCAGCAGAGCCGGCAGCACCGGCTGCTCCTGCAGAAACAGCAGAAGGGGAGGTAAAGTAAAATGGCGATTCTGATTAATAAGGATACGAAGGTCATTGTACAGGGCATCACAGGCAAGGCTGCCCGTTTCCATACAGAGCAGATGAGAAAATTTGGCACGAATATCGTCGCCGGTGTATCTCCGGGAAAAGCAGGCCAGCTGGTGCAGGGGATTCCTGTATTCAATACGGTCCGCGATGCTGTCATTGCAACCGGGGCCAATGCTTCCATCATTTTCGTACCGGCTCCGTCGGCTGCTGACTCCATCATGGAAGCTGTAGAGGCTGAAGTGCCGCTCGTTGTCTGCATCACGGAACATATTCCGCTCGAAGACATGGTCGTCGTTCACCGCTATATGGTTGGAAGAAAGACACGTCTCATCGGACCGAACTGCCCGGGGCTGCTTATGACCGATCAGTGCAATATCGGCATCATCCCAGGCGAAATCTTCAGGAAAGGCCATGTAGGCGTCGTTTCCCGTTCCGGCACGCTGACATATGAAGCTACATTCCAGCTGACGAATGCAGGCATCGGACAGACCGGTGCTATCGGCATCGGCGGTGACCCGATCAAGGACACGGATTTCATTGATGCTCTGAAGCTGTATAATGAAGATCCGGATACGGATGCAGTCCTCATGATCGGCGAAATCGGCGGCAATGCGGAAGAAGAAGCTGCCAAATGGATTCATGAAAACATGAAGAAACCGGTCGCAGGCTTCATCGCAGGACGCATGGCACCTCCAGGAAAACGCATGGGTCATGCAGGCGCTATCATTTCCGGCGGCAAGGGCACGGCTGCTGAAAAGATTGCAGCTCTTGAAGCGGTAGGCATTCCAGTTGCACCGACTGTCGCTCATATCGGAAGAACGGTCATCGAGCTTCTGAAGAAGAACGGCCTCTATGAAAAGTGCCATACCTGCTGATTTTTGAAAGAACAAGCGGGAAACTGATATAATAGAAAAAAGGAGCCGCCAGAGAGTGATCTCCGGCAGCTCCTTTTTTGTATTCAGGCGTTAATGCCATTCCCGGCAGTCTTGCCGCAGGAGGATTTATGTTTGACAAATTTCAGGATGCGCTCGTCGTTCTCGTTTTCTTTTATATGGTGTACCGCGTGGGCTGGGGAAGCGGGATGACGGGCATCAATACGTTCATGCTGCTCTGCGCTGTCGTGGCGCTGATATCGATCGCTCTGAAGCGCACGGGATACCTGGACCGGATGAAGGAAAAGAAGCTGGAAGAGGAGCGGAAACTGGAAGAAGAGAAAAAGGAAGCGAAATAGGAGTTTCCTCGCTCATGCTTCCTTGCAGGCGCGTTTTTGCGATTGATCTATGTCTGTGATAAAATCATGAATATAACATTAAATTTATGAGAAAATGGGAATAATTTCCACTTTTTCGCAAAGAGGTGTCTGAGATGAATGCTGATCTGAAAGCGGCTGTCAAGATTAACAGCCTGGCCGGGAAAGTTCGGCCTTTTGATCTGATGATGGATCTGATAACCCGGTACGGGCACTGGGCCTTTGTGATTTACGGTCTTCTCCTCTGGTTCACTCCAGGAAAGACAAGGGAAGACAGGAGAAATGCATGCGTTTCCGCTTTTATCGGCGTATGCATAGCTTCGCTTATTTCCTATGCCATCGGACGCGTATGGAAACGTGAGCGTCCCTTCAGGGAAAGTCCCCAGATCTGGAATTTCACGGGTCACCGCGCGAATGCTTCTTTCCCGAGCAATCACACGATGAATGGGTGCGTGGTGGCTATGGAGCTCCTCCGCCACAATACGAAGGGCTCGAAGCTGATGGCAGTCCTTGCGGGGATTCTTGCTTTTTCCCGCGTGTTTGCAGGCATGCATTATCCGTCCGACGTGCTCGGCGGGGCTGCGATTGCGGCCATCGTCCACAAAGCTGTCCATATGCCGGCTGTTTCCGCTCTGACCGGGGCGCTGGCAGCTTTCGGCTCGTGGCTGTCTGACGATCTTGTCAGGAAAGTAACGGGCAGGTGATCCTATGGCGGTGGAAAAGGGAGATACAGGGAGCAAGATGTCGATCATCCGTATCGTGCAGGTGCTTCTGCGCGAATCGGACAAGGATCACCCGCTCTCGCAGCAGGAAATCCTCGACTATATGGAAGGAAAGTATGGCATGGCGGTGAACAGGAAGTCTGTGGGAAGAAATCTCACAAGGCTTCGGGATGCAGGGCTTCCTGTGTTCTGCCGCGAAGTGCCGCGCATGATGAACGGGAAGAAGGTGCCTCTCTCTCTTGACTGGTACTGGGATCATGTGCTGGCCAGGGAGGATCTGAAGGCGCTCATCGATCTTCTCTATTTTTCTCATCTTCCGCCGCAGCAGGTCAAACAGCTCGCTGAGAAGCTGAAGAGGATCCAGATCCGTTCTTTCGACGACGGAAAGACTCTGGTAAGGAATCTTCCATCTGCGGGGAAAGCTGCGGATTTTGATCCGGTGATTGCGCTTCTGACGACGGCAGGCGAGGGAAAGAGGAAGATTTCCTTCTACTATGACCATTACGAAGCGGACGGCAAGCGCCATCATGGAAGGCTGCCATCCGGCGAGGACAGGCTTCTTTCGGTAAGCCCGCTTCTGATCATCGCTTCCGATGACCGTTATGCGCTTCTGGCGGAAAAGGATGAAGGCGGGATCGAGGTGTACTTCCTCGATCTCATGTCTGACGTAAAGCTTCTGGAGGATCCGGCATCTGATACACTGACGCAGGCCCAGATCCAGGCTTTGAAGCCGTCGGATTACCTGTATTCTGCGCATGAAATTTTCCGCGGGAAGCCGGAGCTCTGCACGTTCGAAGCAGACTGGCATCTCATGACGGACATCGTCAATGATTTCGGCAAGACGGCTCATCTTTCATCGGGCAGCCAGACAAAGGTCACGATCGAGATCATGATCCAGCCCGAAGCGATGAAGGCATGGGCGATGCGTCATGCGCCGCTCGTCAAGATTCTTTCGCCCGCTTATCTCGTGAAGGAGGTGAGGGAGGCTGCGGCTGAACTGGCCCGCCTCTATGGACTTCCATGAAAATTGCGATGATCGTAATCGGAGTTTTGCTTCTGGTCATCCTTGTGCTTTTGATCCCGATCCGGTACCGTTTCTCTTTTGAGAAATGGAAGGCGCAGGTGACGGTGAAAGCGTTCTTCGGCCTTTTCAAGAAGGAGGTATCCTTCCCGGGAGAAAAGGAAGAGGAAACGGATGATTATGAAGACGAGGGTATGGAAGAGGAAGAAGTCCGGGAGATGAATGCCTATCTCGAGGAGATGGAGCATGATGCCCGGGAAAGGGAAGCGGAGAAGGAACAGGAGACTTCAGAGGCTTCCAGGAATGCCCCTGCCAGGGAAGATGATGCAAGGGCAGAAGAGGCAGAGATCGTGAGGGAAGAACCGATCGATCTTTCAAAGGAAACGAAGGAAGTTTCCAAAGATGATTCCGAAGAAGAAACAGAGGAATCAGAGAAAATTAAGAAAAAAACACCTTCCTATCTTGCGCAGTTTCTTTTTGCGTTAGATAATGGACTTATAAAGAAAGTTTTCATAGCTGCCGCCAAGGTGCTGGCTCACAGTTTTCCGGGCAGCTGGAGAGTCAAAGGAGCTTTCGGCACGGGGGATCCCATGTCGACCGGCGTTGCCTGCGGGATCGTGAAAGCATTCCTGCCAGGACCCTTTGAAGACGTGGAATGGAATTTCACGGACAAGGTCTTCACTCTCAAGGGAGAAGGAGACGGAAGGATCATTCCTTTGTATGTCGTTTATATCCTGCTCACGCTGGCAGTCGCCCGTGAGACGAGGGAATTCTGGCATTTCAGAAGAGGGGGAAAAGTAAATGGATGACGAAGTAAGAAAGCAGATTTTCGAAGAATTCAAGGAAATGATTACGACAGAATCTGTTGTCGGGGAACCGATTCATCTGGGGGATGCAACAATCGTTCCTTTCGTTGATATTTCCTTTGGCTTTGGCACGGGCTCTCACGGCACGGCCGGAGCTGGCGGAGCAGGCGGCGGAAAGGTCACACCGACGGCTGTCCTGATCATGAAGGGTGAAAGAGTCGAACTCTTCTCCATCAAGAATGCGGCTGCCAACACGACGATCGACCGTGTCCTCAACATGGTGCCGGAAGTGATTTCCCGTTTCTCCAAGAAGAAAGAAAAGAAGGAAGAAGTCCGCGAAGCGGCCCTGAAGGAAGCAGAACAGGCCATGAAGGAAGAGAAAGAAACGGCTGTCCTTGAGGCGAAAGCAGACGGCAAGACGGAAGAAACGAAGTAGTATATATTTATTCAGCCGAGTATAGTTTAAATTGAACTAAAGAACAGTTTAATAAAAATTGAATTATAGCATCTAACATTGACACTTCGAAAATGTTAGCATAAAATGAATATATGCTCATTACCCCAGGGGGCTTAGGGGTTCGTAAGGAGGAAAAATCTATGAAAATGAAAAAGACAGTTGCAGCTATCGCTGCTGGCATGATTACTCTTGGCGCTATGGTTTCTGCTTCCGCAGCAGGCATCGGCTACGTCAATTCCAACGCTCTTCTGCAGGCTCATCCGAAAATGCAGAAAGCTCAGCTCGACATGAGAAATGCAGCTCAGAAGGCTCAGGAAAACTTCAAGAAACGCGCAGCAGGCAAGAGCGATCAGGAAAAACAGCAGATTGCCAATGAAATCCAGCGCGACCTGAACCAGGAAGAACAGTCCACCATGCAGCCGATTCTCTCCGATATCATGAAAGCTATCCAGAGAGTTCGTCAGGAAAAGGGACTGGATATCATCCTTGAACAGGGTGCAGTCGTAAATGGCGGCATCGACATCACATCCGAAGTCAGCCAGCAGCTCGCAAAATAATTTCAGATACTAAGCAGCGCGGCGGGAAATCCTGCCGCGTTTTTGCGTGGAAAAATAAGATTTCTTCGATTTCATCAGCATACGATGATATTTAGGTATACCTTTGAGGAATCTTTATTTTTGATATACAATAAGAAAAAGCCACACTCACGGGAAGGCCCCGCGGGGGAGGCAACATATAAGATAAACCGGGGCAGAGCTTTTACGCCTGCAGCCCGTACAGGAGGAACATTATGAACCAGCTCGCAGAACTTTGCAAAGCCATGATTGCTTACGACAAGGGTGATCCAAGAAGGATCCATCACTTCCTGAAGGTAAACGCCTTCGCTCATCAGATCGGCCTGGAGGAAGGCGCTTCTGACAAAATCCTTTTCCTTTTGGATGCAGTAACGTATGTCCATGATATCGGCATCCATGAAGGGGAAAGACGCTTCGGAAGAAATGACGGCATGATCCAGCAGGAACTGGGACCGGATGAAGCGCGCCCGATGCTGGAAAAGCTGCAATTCGAGAAGGAAGATATCGACCGCATCTGCTGGCTGATCGCTCATCACCATTCTTATGGCAGCATCGACGGCCCTGATGCCCAGATCCTGGCTGAGGCTGATATGTTGGTCAACCAGTATGAAAGCGGTGCTTCCCGCCAGCAGAATGAAGCGCTCTACAAGCGTCTCTACAAGACAGAAGCAGGCAAGCGCCTCTTCCGTGAACTGTATTTCGAAACCTACGATCCGGGCGATAAGACAAATGCGTGATACGTCGCTCGTCTATCCGGTCGGACAGGACGGAAGGATCCTCCTCGGACGCAAGAAAAGGGGCATGGGTTTTGGCAAGTGGAATGGCTTTGGCGGAAAGATCGAGGCGGGAGAAACGATGCGCGAGTGCGCAGCCCGTGAGCTCTTCGAGGAGTCAGGCCTGAAAGCACGCCCGGAGGATCTCATCCCTGTCGGCGATCTCTATTTCCATCAGCCTTCGGATCCGGAGTGGTCGCATGCCGGCATCGTCTATTTCGTGAAGGTCTGGGAAGGGACGCCCGCTGAGACAGAGGAAATGCAGCCGAAGTGGTTCCTTTCTTCCGAGTTTCCTTATGAAAATATGTGGATGGCCGACCGCGTGTGGCTGCCTATGATCCTTAAGGGCGAAAGAATCCGCGGCACCATCTATTTCGACAAGGATGGCGAGACGGTCTATGATTATGAATTCGAGGACATGGATCAATGAGTATGCCGGATAAAGACTGGCCGAAGCGCCTTCTTTCCTGGTTCGATGCCAATAAGCGCGATCTTCCGTGGAGGGAATCCAAGCCAAGGAATCCTTACCATGTGTGGGTCTCGGAAATCATGCTGCAGCAGACGAGGACGGAGGCAGTGAAGCCTTACTACGAAAGCTGGATGGCGCGTTTCCCGACAATCAAGGATCTGGCGGATGCCGATGAGCAGGATGTCCTTCACCAGTGGCAGGGGCTTGGCTACTACAGCCGTGCAAGGAATCTCCACAAGGCGGCGCGCGAGATGGAAGAAAAGTACGGATCCGAAATGCCGGATACGGCGGACGAAGTCCGTGCGCTTCCAGGAATCGGCGACTATACGGCTGGGGCTATTCTTTCCATTGCTTTTGGAAAGAAGGAACCGGCTGTCGACGGAAATGTCCTCCGCGTGTATGCAAGACTCTACGGCATCGAGGATGATGTCCTGAAGACGGCGGGAAGGAAGAAGATCCGCACGCTCTGCGAGGAAACGATTCCTGAAAGGGCTGGAGACTTCAATGAAGCGCTGATGGATCTTGGCGCGAATGTCTGCATACCGAAGCGCCCAAGGTGCAGCATGTGCCCGCTTTCGTCTTACTGCCGTGCTTTGAAAGAGGGAAGGGAAGAGGAGCTTCCTGTCCGCGGAAAGAAACAGCCGCCTAAGGAGTTCTATGCGGCCTGTGCCATCTGCATCATGGATGGAAAGGTTCTTCTCCATAAAAGGCCCGCGACAGGCATGCTCGCCTCCATGTGGGAATTCCCCATGGTCCTATCCGAGAAGGCAGATACAGCGGCAGATGAACTTTCTCATTTCCTTCATGGAAAACTGGAAGGACCTGTCTGGAAGTACAAGCATGTCTTCACGCACCGCATCTGGTACATGAACGCGTACATGGCAGAAAATATCACCGTGCCGGAAGGGGAGTACAAGTACTTCTCGCCGGAAGAATACAAGGAAATCCCGCTGGCAGGACCGCATGCCAGACTTGCGGCTTTTGCAGAAAAGCTGATTTCCGATTTCTGATCAAAGAGTCCCTGCCGCCGAGGCGGGGATTTTGCGCATAATTCTATGATTACACAGAAAGGAGCCGCTTATGGCATTTGGAAAATTCATCATCATGATGTTCGCGGTGATCGGACTCATTGACGGTTCGATCCTGGCGCTCGTATTTCGTAAGCGGCGCTTTTATTTATGGTCGCTGGGAGGCGCTATCGCAGGCGCGATCCCTGCCTGGTACTTCAACTGGTATGGGCTTGCCTATGACAGCTACGGGTTCTGGTCGCTTTATCTTGCCTACCTTCTGGACGGCATCATGGTCGCCTGTCTCATCATTCCGATTCCTGCCTTTATCCTTGGAATCCTTTCCTTCATCCCGGGGCTCAGGTACTTCATTTCCAACCTGGGGAAAGGCCTCATCGCCATCGCGCTTGTGATCGGCGTCTACGGCTGCGTGATGGGGAACAGCCGCGAAGTCGTCGAGTATCATGACATCTACGTCAAGGATCTTCCGGCGGCGTTTGATGGGTACAAGGTCGCACAGGAAACGGATACGCACATCGGCGCTTACTTCCGCTATACGGATATGCCGGCTGAGCTCCTCCGCGCAAAGAATGAAGGAGCGGACGTCCTTTTCTTCACCGGGGACCTCATCGACGACGTACGGTACATGCCGCAGGTCGCTGAGGATTTCACGAAAGCAGAGAAGTACTTCCCGGACGGCATTTTCTACATCTGGGGCAATCATGAGTATTACAGGAATCAGCCGCTCATTGAAGAGGACCTGAAGAATACGCCTGTCAAGATGCTGGTGAATAACCACACGTACATTGAAAAGGACGGACAAAGACTCTACGTCGCAGGCGTCGACTTCCCGTTTGCCAGAGGCACGCAGAAGGAAATCGAGGAAGAGAAATGGGCTGATGAAGCGTTCGCAGGTATTCCGAGGGGCGCTCCCGTCATCTTTCTGGCCCATCATTCCGATTTCATCGATCAGGGCTTCAAGCACGGCGCATTCCTGACACTGACAGGCCATACCCACGGCACGCAGTTCGGCCTCTTCGGCAAGCCGATCATCACGCCATTCAAGTACACGAGAGGCATGTACAGCGACGGTACTCATTACGGCTACGTCGCAAGAGGCGACGCCAGCTGGTTCCCGTTTCGCTTCAGCTGCCCGAGAGAATTGACCATTTTCACACTCCACAGAGCATAAAACCATATTGAATGGAAACAAAAAGAGCTGTAGAAATGACTGCACATTTCTGCGGCTCTTTTTATGTGTCCGTATCCCTTCGACATTTTCCCCCGATGTTTAGATGCTTACCACTTTTTTATGGTAAACATATCCAGTATATAAAGGTTTTATAGTTCTCTTTGGGAGCGTCCTGGCGGGCGGGGTCCTTTTCTTCCGATGATATCGAATGCCGGCCATGCTTATCTATATTCAAATAGTTCATTATAGAAAGAGCTCATATCTATCGGACAGAGTTCTCTATAATTCTGACAGATAGATATTTTTTAATCATGGAATTATGATTAAGAATAGAAAAGTGTCTGTTAGCCCTGCTGATTGAGCATGAGCCGCCTTGGGAGGGCTGCTCGGGGGGAAGAGATCTGATGTCTCGGGAAGGCTTATGGATTCCTTGAAGGAAAGCACTTGTATCTTTTTTATGCATGCCAAGGGCTGCATTTCAGGGGGGAGGATGGCTGATTATGAAAAGGGAGTACAAAGTTTTGACGGCGCTGGTCGTATCCAGCCTGATGGGATTTTCTGCCATGACAGCAGAGGCTGCTGTGACGGTGACGGGACCAATTACGGAAACGGAAATTACCGGCAACAGTGATACAGGGACAGCCAGCGGGAATACGCTGAACGTGACGGATGCGTCGTCGGACTCAACTGGAATAAGGATTTATGGTGGTACCGTCAGTGGAGGTGAATCAGGCGATGCATCGAATAATACAGTCAATGTTACAAATACGCAGGTAAGCCAGGCTGAGATTTACGGCGGCCAGTCAAGACTGGGTGCGACAAATAATAATACCGTGATCTTTGACAGCAGCAGCACTGCCGCTGCTGTCTACGGGGCCTATGGCAATACGGCTTCAGGAAACCATGTGGAAAGCGCAGGAACCAGTAATTTTCTATACGGGGGCAGATCTTATACAAACAATTCTGGGAACTCTGTGCTTGTTACAGGAGGATCAGTACAGTATACGCTGTCCGGGAGTCAGGCGGATAATGGTTCGGCGGCAGATAATACTGTTGAAATTAGAGATGGTACATTTGGTGTAGTATACGGCGCACAGGGAAAGGGAGTAGAAAATAATAGCGTAACCATGAGCGGTGGTACAGTCAGTCAGATGATTTCCGGAGGCTATAATAATCAACCAGAAGGAAGTGCTGTAAACAATAAAGTTGTCATGACTGGCGGGGCTGTAACAAGTTCAGGAGATACAGAAAGTGTAGTGCCTGTTGTAAGTGGAGGCTGGGCCATCTATGGGACGGCTGACCAAAACAGTGTAGAAATAAGCAAAGCGGTTTCTATAGCCGGAAGCGTAGCCGGCGGTTGGTCTTATTTGGGCGATGTGACCAATAACGTTGTCAAAATTTCTTTAGGCAGTGTCGGAGGCATCGTTGCCGGAGGTTATACTATCGGCAAGGGAGCTGAAGGAAATACTGTCGAACTGAGCGGCACGGCAGATGTTTCAGGAAATATCTATGGCGGTTATGCATTACACCAGATGGATAATCCACTCACCGGTGAGGCAGCAGCTGGCGATGCTTCTCAAAATACTGTCAAAATTTCAGATGTCACTGTCAAGGGCGAAGTCTATGGCGGTTATACGGCTGAGGGAACCACAAGCAATGATGCCACAGGCAACGCCGTCACTATCGAAAGCGGCACTATAGAAAAGACGGTCTATGGCGGGTATACGGCTGATGGTACTGCTTCTAAAAATACTGTCACCATCAATGGAGGAACGGTTGGAGTTGCTGACTCTACGGAAAGTTCAGATACCGTCTTTGGCGGTTATTCAGCAAGCGGCGAGGCTGTTTCCAATATCCTCACAGTCAGCGGCGGTGACCTGATCGGTCATGTCACCAGCGGCTATGGCAAGACAGGAGCTAGTGACAATACACTCACAATGACAGGCGGCTCTTCGACTAAAACGGTTGCTGGTTACGCCGAGACAGGGGATGCGGTCAATAATACTCTTGTATTCAGCGGAGGTACGTCCGCTATCACGATGGCAGCGCAGAGTGGGGGCAGCGCCACGGGGAATACGATCACCATTACCGGCGGAAATCCGGGGACAGTCACTGGCGGTGCCGGGGTGACGGGCGCATCGGAAAATACGGTCATCATCTCCGGCGGTACAGTTTCTAGTCCGGAAGACTTCGTACCTATCGTGACAGGAGGTATGGCCAGTACAGGAGATGCTGATGGCAATACTGTCACCATCAGCGGCGGCGAAGTCACAGGCGGAATCGGTATTTATGGCGGTTTTACTACCGAAGGCGATGCGAATAGTAACACAATCAATGTATCCGGCGGCACGCTTGACACAGACATTTATGGTGGGCAAACCTACGATGGCGCAGCAGATAACAATACGATCAATATTCTGGCGGGAGATCTGAACCCGGAAATGAGCCTCTATGGCGGTTATGGTACGACCGAAAGCAAGAACAACACGTACAATATGTATACCAAAGGCCAGACGGTCGCAGACTTTGCTTATTTCCAAAACCTCAATTTCTACGTCCCTGAAGGAACGACGGCTGGGGAAACCATGCTGACGGTCACTGGAAATGCAGCGGTTGACGCAGATACAACCCTGGCGGCTGTACAAAACAGCACGACGACCGACGGTACGACGGATGTCTCCGGCGCCACGGTCTTTGGCGGTGTCCAGAGAAATACGAAGCTGAACCCGGGCGAGTACATCAACCTCTTCTACAATGCGAACGGCATCACGACCGATGACACGAGCTACGGCACGATCGACGGCCTCGATACCGTCACCTCGGCAGGCTTCATCAACTATAAAGCCATCGTCGAAAAGAAAGATGCGAATACGATCGTCATCACCATTCCGAAGGACGAAAAAGGAACTTCTGATACGGATACGAAGATCCTTCCGGAAGACAGGGAAAATGCAGCCAATACGATCAAGAACGCAGGCGACATCATCGCCGGCAGCGCCCTCCATGCTGCAGAAGGCGCATGGATTGAAAACCATGATATCGAAGCGAAGTTCGTACCGTATGCTATCGTCGGCGGATACGATCTCCACTATAACACCGGCTCCTACATCGACAGCAACGGCATGGCCGCCAACGTCGGCTTCGTAAGAAGAAGCCAGCACGAAGGCCATATCGACACCATCATGCCATTCTTCGAATACGGCAAGAGCCATTATGCAAGCTACCTTGACACCGGAGCCAGAGGCGACGGCCGCCAGCACTATACCGGCGGAGGTATCCTCTTACGGCGCGATCTCGACAGCGGCCTCTACTATGAAGGCGCCGTCAGAGCCGGCTACCTCAAGGGCGACTTCCACGGTATGATCGCCAAATCCATGTCCCGCTACGACAGCGGCGCACCATACATCGCTGCCCAGGCAGGCCTTGGCAAGATCTACACCAGAAACCGTGACAGCTATGACATTTACGGTAAATTCTTCTACACCTACCTCGGAAGCGACAGCGCCGTCGTCCACAGCGGCTACGGCGACTCGAAGTACGATTTCGACTCCATCAATTCCTATGTCACCAGACTCGGCATGAGATGGACCAGAGACTTCGACCAGATAAGATCCCTCTACGCCGGCATCGGCTGGGACTACGAAGCGGGCAGCAAAGCCAGACCACCTACGCAGGCTGGAATACCCCAAGCCCGACCGTCAAAGGCTCCAGCGGCTTCCTCGAACTCGGCTGGAAGAGCAAGATCGACAATTCCCACCTATGGGGCGTCGACCTCAAGGCCACCGGCTGGACCGGCAAGCAGGAAGGCGGTACCTTCTTTGCGACCATCAGCCATAACTTTTAAGTGAATAGAGCGTGAATAGAAAAAGCCTCGTGCATTTGCACGGGGCTCTTTTTATCAATACATTGGAATTTATTTGTAATCAATTCCATTATAGTCCATGATTTCTTCAATATCTTTTTTCATTTTATCACTGAATTCTTCCAAATCAGATTTGTGAATGACGCCGTAAGCTGCAAGGTTCGCCAGATTAGAAAGCAGGCGACGTCTGCTCATTTCAACGATTAGTCCGGGATTCTTCCTGTCTTTTTTGATTCTTTCTTCCAAAGTCCAGAATCTTTCCGATGCCGATACATCCTTTTGCAGAATTTCCATGTATTCCTGAACTAATTTTCCCATATATGCGTCCTGCCAGCCCCTTATTTTTTTTCGGAACAGATGCCAGTCTTTTTCAGATGGGTCACCTCTAAACAACATATACATCCCTCTTTCTTAATCATCATCACCACGATTTTCTGTACAGATGATGTCCAGTTCACCGTCATCATAATAAATTCCCGCATCTTTATAGGGGACAGGTCTGGGGCGCCCCATGGCATACCGCTTGCAGCTTTTCGGGCCATAGCAGTAGCTCTCGAACCTTAATCTCTGGGAAACGCCCCAGTCGTATTCAATGATAACATTTGCTATGCAGGCCCATTTGCAGGTGAAGCATTTGCCTCTCCATCTCCGGCCGTCCAGCATGCGGCATCCGCGCCAGTTGTAAACATCTAAGGATGGAACTTCACCCTCCCATGGAGAAGTCTTTTCTTCATCGACAAAATCAGCCGGCTTTATCTGTTTCAAAGCTCCGGCCCGGTAATAATCGGCATAGTCGAGCTTTGGATACAGCTTCGTCCAGGCAGTTCCAGATATTTCATCACCGATGTGAAAGCGAAGCTTTTCCTGCTGCTTCTCTGAAATGGCAATAGAAAAATCCTTGTCTTCGCTGTCTGCCACTCCTTTCAGGAACAGGTTATAGCCCTTCATGCCATGTGAACGGTTATCCAGACGGTAGCGCCAGACATTGGCACGCGGCTGAACAGATACGATCCGGCCGAAAAATCTGATCTTCTCCTGCATATCCTTCATAAGAAATCCCTTCTTAAAATGTTTTCCTGATTGGGAGAATCTTTATTTCAATTATATGCTGAGCCGGCACCCGTAAGCAAGACGGGAGGGGGCAGATGGAGAAGTGTGATGGTAAAAGAAAGCCGGTATAACGCATAGGCTGTCCCCGTCAGGGGAAAGTGGCGCG
>NZ_FR896376.1:0-6425 GCF_000435155.1 Dialister sp. CAG:357
ATTTTTACCAACACGTTTTGTCCTATAACCCAAAAGAGAGACTTCCCCCGAGTCTCTCTTTTCTTTTGCCCGAAATCCTCTCGAGGAGCATAGAGTTGTAAATAAAAAAACGGAACCGCTTTGCGTGGTCCCGTTTTTTATTGTATTACTTGGTTCCGAAGATACGGTCGCCGGCATCGCCGAGACCTGGGAGGATGTAGTTATGATCATCGAGCTGACGATCGAGGGCAGCTGTGTAGATCGGCACATCAGGATGAGCCTGGTTGACGACTTCAACGCCTTCCGGTGCGGATACGAGGCACATGAACTTAATGTTCTTTACGCCTTTTTCCTTCATCATGTTGATGGCTGCGACAGCGCTTCCGCCGGTTGCGAGCATCGGGTCGACGATGATGAAATCGCGGTTGTCCACATCCGGCAGCTTGCAGTAGTATTCGATCGGCTTGGATGTTTCCGGATCGCGGTAGAGGCCGATAACGCCGACTCTTGCAGACGGCATCAGTTCAAGAAGGCCGTCCACCATGCCGAAGCCTGCGCGGAGGATCGGAACGATGCCGACTTTCTTGCCGGCTACGCGGCGGCCGCGCATCTTTTCGAGCGGGGTCTCCACTTCGACGTCTTCGAGCGGAAGATCACGGGTGATTTCATAACCCATGAGGAGTGTAATTTCCTGGAGCAGGCGGCGGAACTCGCTGGAGCTTGTTTCCTTGGACCGCATGATCGTGAGTTTGTGTTGAATGAGCGGGTGATCAATAATATGAATCTGCATGATTGCCTCCCTGTAATTTAGACTATTCTGTAATTCGCCTTAACCATTTTAGCACAATAAGTGAAAAAGTGTAGGAAAATTTCAAAAGAATCAGCCCATTTCACCCACCACGCGGTCAGCCCATGCGCGGTCGATGACAAAAATGCCTCTGGAATAGAAGTCAAGCCTGGATTCAGCCGCATTCTTCACTACCTTGTACAGGTCCATGTCAAATTCCATGGATGCGATCATCTTGTCCTTGCTTCTGAAAAGGAATCCATGCTCGCCGTCGTCATTCATAGCAAGGAGGATTTCATCGATGCCCTTGTCGGCATACGTTTCCTCGACATTGTGCCAGACGCTGCTCTTGATGATTTCCACGACGCGGTCGTCAAGGCCTGCATCAAGGATCATCAGCTTTTCACGGAAATCGTTGTAGGAGCGGACGATTCTCATCGTGTAGTCTGGAAGATCCTTCTGCCGGGCGGAGAGGATGGACATCATCTGGTTCCATGCATCGCCTTCGACGGATACGAAGACCATGTACTTGTCTTCCATCTGATGATACAGGAAATTGTAATTCAAGAGAGCAGTCGCGCCGCAGTCGGGGCAGGTATAGCGGAAAGCATCCCCCGTCCTGACGGCTTCCTTCAATTCCAGATCCTGCTTCGTATTGATGCTGTCCCAGACTTTGAATTCATGCTTGCTGCCGCAGGCCGGGCAGGTGATTTCAGACA
Organism: Dialister sp. CAG:357; assembly: GCF_000435155.1. Taxonomy (NCBI): domain Bacteria; kingdom Bacillati; phylum Bacillota; class Negativicutes; order Veillonellales; family Veillonellaceae; genus Dialister; species Dialister sp. CAG:357. The sequence continues at coordinate 1,486 of NZ_FR896376.1, forward strand.
TTGAGCTTTGTGACATTAGAACCTCCGTGATTCATTAAATGATATGCTTTCCTTCTATTATACCGTACAAGGAGCGGAAATAAATTCCATACGGCGGACTTTTCCATATTTTTACAAATGGGCCGGATCGGTGATGACGCCTTTGACGGCTGTCGCCGCGGCCACGGCAGGAGAAGCAAGGTAGGCTTTTGCTTTCGCAGAGCCGAAGCGCCCCAGGAAATTCCTGTTGTTCGTGCCGAGCATCACTTCCCCGTCCCCCATGAGGGCCATCGTGCGTCCTTCGCAGAAGGAGCAGTACGGAGGCGTCACAAGAGCGCCTGCCTCGACGAAGGTCTGGATCCAGCCGCGCTTTACGGCTTCTTCCATGATGGAGGCGGAAGCCGGCGTCACGATGAATTTAAGGTCTTCTGCTATATGGCGTCCCTTCAGGATCTTTGCCGCTTCTTCGAGGTCCTCCAGCCTTCCGTTCGTACAGGAACCGAGGCAAACCTGATCGACCTTCACCCCTTCGACTTCAGAAAGCGGACGGATGTTGTCGACATGGGGCGGACAGGCAACGACGGGCACAAGGTCTTCTGCCTGGTAGAAGAGTTCCCTTTCATAGACGGCATCCTCGTCTGCCTTGACCCATGAAATGGATTCATAGGGCATTTTGCAGTAAGCTGCCGTCTTTTCATCGGCGGCAAAAAGGCCTGCCTTGGCGCCGCATTCGACGACCATGTTGGATATCGTCAGGCGGCTGTCGGCAGAAAGGCTCTCCACGGCGCTTCCCGTAAATTCAAGGGAGCGGTACGTCCCTCCTGCCGCGCGGAGATCGCCCAGCACGCGAAGAATGATGTCCTTGGAATAAACATTGGACGGGATTTTCCCTTCAATGCGTACCTTGATCGAGGACGGCACGCGGAGCCACAATTTCCCTGTCCCCCATAAGTATGCCATTTCCGTATATCCAATGCCCGTACCGAAGCAGCCGACACCGCCGGCCGTCGTCGTGTGGGAGTCGGTGCAGAGGAGGATTTCTCCCGGCTTCCCGTAGCCCAGCTCGGGGATGAGCTGATGGCAGATGCCGCCAGAAGCATGGAAATGACCGACATGGTACTTGTCACGCAGCTTGTACCCGTAAGAAAGGCTGTCCGGATCGGTTGGAAGGCAGGCCGGATTCAGATGGTCATGGAAAATGATGAGACGCTCCGGATACATGGCCTTTTCAAATCCCATTTCCATAAGCTTCTCATAAAGGCTCTTCGTATAAATATCATGGACGACCGCCCGATCCGGCGTGACCGTCACAAGATCGCCCGGATGAAGATCGGCAAGGCCCGTATTCTTCATGATGATCTTTTCAGCAAGAGTATGTCCCATCATTACCTCCCCCTTTCCTTCTGTACATGCTTCACAAGCCCGCCGTCCATGATGAGCGAAAGAAGGTCGCCCCTCACTTTGGGAATCGGATACTTTTTTCCTTTGCATAGGATGTATTCATTCGGGACGACGATGACCGTATCGCCCTCTTCCACATCATCAAAGAGCGCGGCGCATTCAATCGGAAGAATGCCGTTATTGACAGCATTCCGGAAAAATATGCGCGCAAAGGACTTGGCGATGATGCAGCGGATGCCGCTTTCAGAAAGGACCTCGGCGGCCTGTTCCCTAGAAGAACCGCATCCGAAATTGTTTCCCGCGACAAGGATGTCTCCTTCCCTGACTTCTTCTGCAAGCTCAGGCCGGAGCAGCTCGAACATGTGCTTTTTGATTTCATCCCAGGACGGATAGGAAAGATGCTGCGTCGGGATGATGATGTCCGTATCAATATCGTCTCCGAACTTCCACACGCGGCCGGAGAAGGCGAGGATCGGATCAGCACTCAGGCTCTTTGTTCCCAAAGCAGGCTTTTCGGATTCTTCCGCCTTTTCCTCAAAAAGCACCGGTGCTTCAGCCTCTTCCTGTCTCTTTCTTTTCAGGAATTCGCCTCCGATATACCCTCTCACGGCAGCATTGGCCGCTCTTTCCGTGCTGACATGGAAGACGGCCGCCTCGATTTCATCCCCGTAATCCTTATTGTCATTCGTAAGGAGTATTTCGCCCTTTCCTGCCTTTGCCTTATAAGATGGATCGGCGCACTGATTGAGGAAAATACCGCCTGCATCCATGATGTCCTTGATATATCCAAGGTCAGCGGCCTTTTTGTATACCTCCGCTGTGGCAGGAGCCACGGAAAGACGGACACCGTCAGATACATGCTCCCCGCGGATGATGTCAGCGGCATGCCTGATATCTTCCAGAAAACCGCCCTGCGCGCCGCCTATGAAGACAGCGGAAATCGGGATCCGTCCCTTCTGGCTGATTTCCTTTCCCTCATGGATGACGACAGAGGGAACGTACTGGATCCGGATATGGAATCCCTGCACGTTTTCTTTCACAAAAGCCGTGCATCCAGAGGCTCTTCCTGCGGCCATGCACATGACAGCAAGCTCTTCCTTCCTGAATTCTTGAAGCTCTCCTGAAATACACACGGGCATCCCTTGGGGAATCTTTTTGGAAAGCGCATAGGCCTTATCGTAATTGCAGGGGCGGTATCCTTCCCTGAAAAACCGGTCATACCTCGTTTCCTTTGTGCTTAGAAAAACATTGAATACGCCGCCTTCCTGGATGGAGAAGGATCCCGTAAGAAGCACTTCTTCAAGGCCTTCCTCATCAAGGCAGTAACCCTTCCCGCCAAAGGCGCCCATCACATAGACGTCAGGATCTCCGGATACGGCAATAAAGCCCTCGGGGAGGGACTCTTCCACCAGCAGATGGAAAGCCATTCCTCTCCCGTACGCATGAGGAATATCAAGCTTCCTTGCAAGCGCAAGCACCTCCTGCTGCCTTTTGGATTCTTCCGGTGAATTCGGCGGCACCTTCTTGTCGATCACGACCCTGATCTTCTCAGTATCCCAGAGCTTCCTTCCGCTCTCGGCCGCTTTTTTCAGCGCAGCAAAGCCTTTCTCTTCATTGAGGACAACTACATCAGCCTCATATGTTTTTATTTTCATTCCATAAGTCCCTCCCATCCTTCTTTTCTTCTCATTATACAGATAAAAGGAAAGCACAAACAGGGAGAACCCAATAAAAAATCCCGCTTTCGCGGGCAAAAAAAATAGATCCCCATAGGAAGATGAAAGGAGGGGATCAATGGCGCAAAGGCCCATATAAAATTTTGCAGCTTACGGGGCTGCTTTCTCCCATGTTTCCACGGGGCGCTGTCTACTGAAATTTCTTCAATGAATATTCATTGGCAGGTATAAGAAAAGCCAGTGCAGCTTTGCCTCCGGATGTCCCTAAGAACCGCGTTCCGGTTGGTTAAGTACAATTCTATCCATGACACCCCGTTTCGTCTAATACCGGTCAAGGATTATTTCTATTCCTGCCATGCATAAAGAAAACGGAAAATCCTCAAATTCATCCAAAAATCGCGATTTTACCGTATTATTACATTGTTAATTTTCTATATCATTTATTTATCATGCATGTCATGCATTGAAATCCTTCCTATCTTTCATAAATATTGCCTCTTTTTATTGAAACGCCCCTCTTCCTAAAGGTATAATTGAACTAACGATTATGTGTCCGGCTTATACAAAGAATGAATCCCGTATTTTATAAAGGAGTCCCCCATGGATCTCAGCCAACTGGAATATTTCCGCGCGCTTGCGCATATCCGCCACTTCACAAAAGCGGCGGCTTCCATTTCCATCTCGCAGTCCGCCCTGTCCCGCTCCATCACGAAACTGGAAAACGAACTCGGCCATCCCCTCTTCGACCGCACGGGCCATGAAATCTCCCTCACTCCGGATGGGCAGCGTTTCCTCATCCACGTAGAGCGCGCCCTTTCTGAAATCGAGGAAGGCAGGCGGGAGCTCGACCATGAAAATGATCCGCAGGGCGGCATCATCAATCTTTCCTTCATCCATTCCCTCGGCACCTACATGCTTCCTGTCCTTCTCTCCGAATTCAAGGTGCAGAATCCTTCGACCAGGTTCAACCTGCAGCAGAACGATTCCACGCTGCTCGCGCAGGGACTGATCGACGGGACGAGCGACCTGTGCCTGGGATCCACGATGATCACGATGAAGCACATCGCCTGGTCCTACCTCTATTCCGAGGAAATTTACATCACCGTCCCTCTCCATCACCGCCTGGCCGACTGGGAGCAGGCAACGCTGAAGGATATTGAAAATGAGCCCTTCATCACGATGAAGCCGAGCTACAGCCTCAGGATCCTCACCAACCGCGTCTGCGCGCTCGCCAATGTCCATCCGAAAATCATTTTCGAAGGCGATGATACAAATACGATTGCAAGCCTTGTCGCTTCCAATCTGGGCGTTTCTCTCCTCCCGAAGATTCCAGGAAGCGATGCGATCGGCATCCGCCAGATCCACGTTTCCTTCCCGTCATGCAAGAGAGAAATCGGCATCGCATGGAACATGACGCGGCCCCTGTCTCCGGCAGCGCTTCGTTTCCATCAGTTCATCGTGAAGAGATTTGCGGACAAACGGTCCTCCACCGTCCGCTGAATTCTGATATTTCACTCATTGACAGCGCCTTTTTACCATGCTATCATGAGGTCAGTTTTATATAGGCAATGAGAAGAAGAGTAGGAAATCCGGAATGGCAAAGAGAGCTGCGGAGGGTGAGAAGCAGACCGGGAACGATTTCTGAAGATGGACTTTGAGCCTGCTTGGCTGAATCATGAAGCCGGCCGGGACTGCCCGATACAGCAGCAGGGTATTTATGGCATTGTCCGGCGTACCCGCAGAGTCTTTGCCGGTGACGGCAGGGAGAAACAGAGTGGTAACACGGCTAAGCACCGTCTCTCGTAAGAGGGGCGGTTTTTTGTTTGCCAAATCTGCCCCATTTCACGGCATTTTAGGCTTATAGGACATTTCGTGTTGTTTTTA
>NZ_FR896377.1:0-28544 GCF_000435155.1 Dialister sp. CAG:357
TATGATAATACCACCTACGGCAGCCGGTGTCAACACTTTTTTCTAAATTTCTTTATACTCTATGCAAAACAAAAGGGCTCTCCGCCAGAATACAGGCGAAGAGCCCCGTGTTTACCGGGTAAATCAGTTACAGATCAAGCGTCTTTCTGATTTCATCTTTCAATTCTATAGACGCCTTTTCCGGATCATCCGCTGCCATAATGGCTGAGGCAATAGCAAATCCATCAATTCCTGTTCCTTTAAAATCAGGAATTGTCCTGCCATTAATTCCCCCGATGGCAACAACAGGTATGTGAACCCGTTTCTTTATCTCTTTCAGTGTCTCCATTGTAGTCAGATCGGCATCCGTTTTTGTTGCCGTCTGGTACATGGCTCCTACCCCCAGATAATCAGCCCCGTCTTGTTCCGCTTTCAGTGCTTCTTCCAAAGTCCCTGCTGAAACGCCAAGAATCTTTTCACTGCCGATCATCTTTCTTGCAATGGCAGCAGGCATATCGCTCTGTCCTACATGGACACCGTCTGCTCCAGCTGCCATCATGACATCGATACGGTCATCAATAATAAGAGGAACATGATATTTCTCTGTCACAGCTTTTACGCGAAGCGCCCTTTCGAGAAGCTCTCCGGTATCTCCTTCTTTTTCGCGCAGCTGCACCATCGTGCATCCACCTGCTATGGCTTTTTCTACGATTTCCTCCACAGTTCCGGATTTAGCCAGATGACGGTCGGTTACAAGGTACAATGTATAATCAGCCATTTTCAAAATGCCCGTCCTTTGCAATCATTTCTTCATCTATTTTCCCCAGGTAGTCAATGAGTCCCATATGGAAATGGCCAAGGCCCTGCACTCCGTATGCAGCCCATGCCTTTTCGCCGGATATTCCCATAGCCATCATGGCCGCTTTTGAGGCATCGAAAAGATTCTCAGAACATGCAGCACAGAATGTGCCGACAACCGTCGTGCACATGCACCCGGATCCTGTGATCTGAGCCATTTCAGGGCATCCGTTCGTAATGAGAATGGTCGTATTCCCGTCCGTAATAATATCCTTTGCGCCGCTTATAATCACGATGCATTTTTCTCTTAATGCCAGTGCTTTGGCCGTTGCTGCAGCCTCGTCAAGGCCGCTCGTCGTTCCGGCATCCACACCTTTTGTCTGAGCATCTTTACCGGCAAGCGATTGTATTTCAGAGACATTCCCCCGAATAACCGCCATATGAACCTGCTTCAGAAGTTCTTCAGCCATCCGGTTCCTGAATGATGTTGCTCCGCAGCCTACCGGATCAAAGATGACAGGGATTCCTTTTTTATTGGCTGCTTTTCCCGCCAGAATCATAGCTTTTACTTTATCTGCATTTAAAGTGCCGATATTCAAAACGAGTGCATCTGAAATACCGCTCATATCAGCTGCCTCTTCAAGAGCATCGGCCATGACCGGCGAACCACCGACGGCAAGGCATGCATTGGCGCAGTCATTTACCGTCACATAATTAGTAATATGGTGTACAAGCGGATTTCTTTCACGAACACGTTTCAAACATTCTGCTGTGTCCATTCCATCCTCCCTTTATCGTTTGAACTTACTCCGCCAGAATTCGGCTTTTTCAGGATTGGCTTTGATGCCATATCCCTTCTGATAATATTCAGCTAATATCGGATAAAAGCTTCCGTGCCGCTTGGATGCAAGCTCCTTGGCACAGCGGAATGCTTCTTTGGGATTTTCCTCATGCAAAAGTTCCCCGTCGGTAGGTTTCTCTCCTGCATAAAAACGCCAGCGGAGTTTTCTGGTATCAATTCTCTTGGAATTTTCCCCTTTTTCAGCAGCTTCCAGGAATTCCTGCTTCCCCGCGCCTACTTCCGGCCCTTTATAAAGATACATTCTGGCAAGGACCGCCCAGGAATCGGCATCTCCTGCTTCAGCAGCTTTCTTGTATAATTCTTCTGCCTTTTTAAGCTGCGCAATGTAAATATTCCAAAGTTCCTTATCTTCTTTATTTCTATGTGCCTGTCCGGAAAGACGGGAAACAGAACGCATGACAGGCATCGCCTGCATGGTATAGTAGGAAATCAGGTCCTTCCTGCACTCTTCGCTCCCGGCTTCAGCGCCTTTTCTTAAATAATACAGACGCTTTTCCTGATCCCCGTCTACATAGGATGTCTCCGCCAGAACACGGTATGCTTCGAGGCATCCAAGCGATCCGGCTTCTTCCAGATACTCCACGGCGCGCTCTTTCCCTTTTTTGCTTCTTGCAGAGCGGAGTGATGATACTCCCGCATGGAGATAGACCTGTGCGGCCTCTGCTTTTCCTCTTTCAATGCCTCTCCGATATGCTTCCATGTACCAGTATACAGACTGCTTCATATCCCTGTAAACACCCATGCCTAAATCATACAGGTGTCCCAGGCGCATGCACGCCGTCGCTCTTCCATGATCAGCCGCCTGCCGGAAGAGGATAGCTGCCCTCTTTACATTAATTTCCGTACCAAATCCATGAAGGAAAGCAAGACCCGCTCTTTCCATGCATTCCCCGTCGCCACGCATGGCCCCCTGCAGATAATATGACAGTGCCTTCTTGGCATCACGAAGGCTCGTAACAGCAAATCTGTCATAGGCCCCTACACTGTAAAGCTGTCCTAATTTGGCGTAGGACTGGTACAGATTTCCCTCTGCAGCCGCCATGAACCAGTTGACAGCTATATCCCTGACCTCTTCGGAGCGCAGTGCATCCGGCATCATCAATTTGCCTGCCTTGTAAGCACCGCGCGGAAGCCCCAGCCGGTAAGCTTCTGCATAATAGCCAAAAGCCGCCTGGATATCCTTCCGTCCCGTATCCCCGTATTCACTGATCTTTCCCAGATAAATACAGCTTTCTGCATGGCCGCGGCCGGCCAGCAGTTGGAAAGCCTGCTCCGCCTTCCTATACTCTTTTTCATCAAAAAAGTGGACGCCCAGTTTGTAGAGAAGGCTCACTGCAGCGCGGTCTCCCTGAATGACTGCCTTTGTCAGATGCTCCAAAGCCTTGTCATATGATCGTATCTTAAGATACTGTTTTCCCAGTCGTAAATCTTCGGTGCTCTTCATTGCTTTCGCTCTCCTTGTGTTGGTTTACTTGCAAGCCAATACCTTGAAACGGCACCACTTTGCAGAATTCTGCTCTTTTTATTTATTGTACCACGGAAAAATTGCAATTAAACGAAGGTTAGTATTGCAGTCTTTTTCCAAAATGGCCTCAGGCAATAAAAAAAGCTATGATCGGATAATTCCAATCACAGCTTTTTGGTTTTCTATTACTTGGAGTTCTTTTCGATGAACTCTTTGAGCTGCGGATAACCTACCGTGCCGTATCCAATAATGCGGTCCTTCGGCTGTCCGTCATGGAAGTAAATCAGGGTCGGGATGGTTTCCACTTCATAACGTTTTGTGATTTCTTCATCGACATCGCAGTTGAGGCCGTAAATCGGCTGGCTGATTTCTTCAGAAAGCTTTTCAACCATCGGGCGCAGGCGGCGGCAGTATCCGCACCACGGTGCGCTGAAACCGAGAATGACATCGCCCTTTGCGATAACCTGATCAATGTTTTCTGTTCCTGTAATTGGCTGTATCATAATTTTCTCCTTCTTCCCGAAAGGGAACTTGCATTTGTATTGTGAGTTCATTATATCTTACATATTGATTTTTGTCAATGTTCAGATGTAATAATCTTCTTTGCAACAAAAAAGCGGATCATCACGATCCGCTATGGCTTTTGGTGGAGATGAGGGGAGTCGAACCCCTGTCCAAAAAGCCTGTCCCATAAATTTCTCCGAGTGCAGTTACTGTTTTAGAGTTTAAGCAAAGTATCGTACAGGAACAAACTACCTTTGCCGATTCCAGAATTAGTTTTCCGCAGAAGTCCCGGACTTCCTTCATTGGTATCCTATTGGTTGATGTCAGCCTGAGGTCATAGGAAAACGCCAGGGGACATTAGCAGATTAAGCTGCTAAAGCAAAATCACGTTTTGCGTTTAAGTTTTTTCACCGTTTAACGGGGTAGATGAAATCCCGACTCGCTGTTTATGAACCAGAATCTCCTGTCGAAACCGGTACATCCCCAAAAGTTAGGTACTTAGCTATTGTACGAGATAATTCTTCAATTGTCAAAGATTATATTTAATTTCTTCTATTATTTGATGATATCACGGTAAGCAGGTCTTCCGCCCATGCCTTCTGCGGATGCGGCCGCATCAAGCACTGCCAGGCGTACAGCTTCCTCCGCCAGATACCCTACTGTATCGATGGTTGTCTTTACTTCTCCGGACGCCATGGTAAAGAGTGTATCTCCGTCCATGGATGTATGGACAGGACGGATCGAGCGGGCCAGCCCGTCGTGAGCCATGGTAGAAACCATCCGGCATTCCGTCTTTGTCAGATCTGCATTCGTGATGATGCATCCAATGGAAGTATTTCCACCCATATTTCTTTCATATCCTTCAAGCATCAGCCTGTGCGAGGAAATAATGGTACGATCATCATCTGCCAGAGCTCCTGCCAGGATCTTATCCTGATCATAGATTTCTCCGCATGCATTGACTGCCATATAGGCGCCTACCGCGAGTCCGTCCGCAAGGATAATTTCAGCATATCCTGCTCCGCTTTTCATGGCATGTTCAAATCCGGTAAGTTTTCCGACAGATGCCCCCGTTCCTGCGCCATAGCAGCCGACGGGGAAATCCGTCCCGGCTGCGGATGCCGCCTTGATTCCCATTTCAAGATCCGGGAATGCATGCGGATCACCTATGGAAAGATCAAAAAGAACCGCTCCGCAGACAATCGGGACAGCCGAATCACCGACTGGAAATCCGATTCCCTGTTCTGCCAGGTATCTCATGACGCCTGAATCGGCTTCAAGGCCGAAGGCTGATCCGCCGGATAATACGACAGCATGAATTTTCTGCACGGTTTTTTCCGGACTCAAAAGATCTGTTTCCCTCGTTCCCGGAGCGCATCCCCTTACGTCAAGGCCGGCAGCGGCACCATCTTCAGGTGCCAGAAAAACGGTCACGCCTGTAAGGCCTTCCCTGTCTTCTGCTGTGCCGATTTTAAACCCCGGCACATGTGTTGTTCTGATATCCATCAAAGCTCATCCTTTCCAGCAATCTCAAGACAGCGCAGCATATCTTCAGGCACCGGTGCTTCAAAATGCATGGCTTCTCCCGTTACCGGATGATGAAGTTCAAGGAAACGGGAATGGAGCGCCTGTCCCTCAATCGGGAACGCATCCTTCTTCCATCCATATAAGGGGTCATTCACAACCGGGTGTCCTATGTGCGCCATATGAACACGAATCTGATGCGTCCTGCCTGTCTCAAGGCGGCATTCAATCCAGGAATAATGAGGCATGAATTCAAGGACGCGGAAATGCGTCACTGCAGGTTTCCCGGTCTTTGGCCGCACGTCCCACTTCATGCGGTCCTTTGTGCTTCTTCCAAGAGGGAAACGGATGACGCCTGCATTTCCTTCCATTTGTCCATGGACGAGCGCCACGTAGATTCTCTGCGCTTCATGCGTAGCAATTTCCTCCTTGAGGACAGGAAATGCCCTGGCAGACTTGGCCACGACCATGACACCGGACGTATCCTTGTCCAGACGGTGAACGATGCCCGGACGAAGCGGATCCTCGCATGCTTCAAAAAGTTTCGGCCCGCAGTGGTACAAAAGTGCATTGACAAGCGTATGATCCGGATTGCCTGAACCGGGATGGATGACCATGCCGCGAGCCTTGTTGATGACCATCATGTCATCATCCTCATATAAAATGTCGATCGGAATATCCTGAGGGATGATTTCCAGTTCTTTCTTCTCTTCCCAGGTAAAGAAAATCTCATCTCCTGTACGGACATGGTAGTTCGGCCGGATCATCTTATCCGGAGAGAGAATGGCACCGCCTTCTTTGATCCATTTCTGCACTTCTGCGCGGGACAGGCCGGATCTGTCCTTCAAAAAGTTATCAAGCCTCAGTCCATTTTCACTTTCACTTACTGTATATACGTTTTTACCCATTAGTCTTTTCTCCAAAAATATAAAACGATCAAAGCCACGCCTACGCAAATGGCAATATCAGCCACATTGAATATCGGCCATATCCTGAAATCAAAAAAGTCAACGACTCCGCCAATCCTGACACGATCAATGGCATTCCCCAGGGCACCGCCTAAAAGGAGACCAACCCCTGCCGGAAAATAAACCGGTTTGGCAGGTATCCGGCTTCTAAATATGAAGAATGCCGCATAGAGTACAACAACAATGCCAAGGAAGAACCATTCCTGATGCGGAAATATGCCAAAGGCGGCTCCCGGATTGATGATGTATGTCAAATGGAAGACATTCCTGATGAGAGGAATGGTCTCTCCCAGTTCCATATTTCCTTGAACGATCAGTTTCACAATCTGATCCAAGACGGCCGTCAGGCCCGCAATAACCAATGTCAGCATAAAACCCTCCTGTTTTGTTTCATTATATCATATGCGGCCCTTCCATATTTTCACAGGCATAATAAAACAGCACCGGATATTTCCGATGCTGTCCCATTTTAAAATGAATCAATAGAATCAATAGTTGACGAATACTTCCACGTCTCTTCTGCCAAAGCTGTAGCATTCCTGGAATGTGTCCATGCAGAGGTCGATGCGGTTTCCTACGATGGCTCCGCCTGTATCAGCAGCGACTGCTTCCCCGTAATTAGGAATAAATACCTTGGAACCAAGAGGAATGACGCTTGGATCAACGGCAACGGTGCCATGTCCGGCTTTCGTTCCGGTTGCTGTTATGCCATAGCCGTCTCCGTCACTTGGATGATAAGCGCTGGCATGCATGGTTGTCACCCAGCCCACAGCACCTTCAGGATTTCCCGTTTTAGCCATGCCGGGTGTTCCCCTGCTGATGACATTTGAACGGATGATGTTCGTTTTGATTACTTTGCCGCCAGAAAGAATTTCTTCTACTTCGACTTCTCTCTTTCCCGGTGTTCCTTCCTGAACAACGACTGTTGCATCAGAAGAAAGGCCGCCGTCGTACCATTTTCTATATGTGACGGGCATCGTTTCCGTACGCTTTAACCTTTTCACTGTATATGGCACAACATGGATCTGCATGCCGCTCTTAACCTTCGTCATGCCGTCTTCCATCGGCATCATCTTCTTCCAGTTATAGCCTGCATCGTCCACTACGCCCTGGACCGTCTGCTGCGTCGTATAAACGACTTTGGATTTACCATCTTCGATGATGGTTACAGGAACCGCTCTTTCAACAACAACCATAGAACCGTTGCTGACTTCATCTGTACTGGTCCAGTACTTGTCATAAGAATTGAGAGAAACATCAAGATCGCTGAGCACTCTCTTGAAACTGGTAGCATTCGTCGTAATGACTTGTTTTCCTTTTTCATCGTAAACGGTAACGACCTTCGCTTCGTCAGCGTTTCCGAATCCGAAAGCTGCCAGAGCCATATCTGTCTGACTGAAAGCAGCAATCAAAAGGAGAGAACCTGCTATTGTTCTTTTTGCCTTAATGAGTGTTGAAGTTTTCATAAATCTATCTCCTATGGCGTTAATTCTATCATAGGTAGACTTTTTGTCAAATTACAGACAGTTGACAATATTATAAGTTGCGTTTTATATATATTTTATCTGATTTTATTATGAAATTATCACCAGATAAAAATGTATCTATTTTCGCTAGTATTCTATATAAAATTTTATGTTTTATCAGTATTTACCGAGTGTTTTAGCATCATTTAATTGTCAATTATGTCTATTGTAAAAAGACATTTAAGAAATATTAGAAAAACCCTTACTTAAAATCAGTAGATTTTATCGTATTTTCTTCCCTGTCAGCTGCAATTAGCACCACTAATTGTTAACCACTTTCTTCCGCCTCCTGATTTTCGAGATAGCCCTTTTTTGTCCCATTTTTTAACAAATCGCGATTTTTCTATGTCTATTTTTGGTGCCCAAGTGGGAAATTTTATCAAAAAATTCGATTTTGATATAGTCTCATTCCCAAAATGGAATGTTTTTAAAAATAAAAGTGGAAAATTTAAACTTTTCCACTCAGAAAGGACATGTCCACATCCCGTGGAAAACCCATAATTTCACATAAAAATGACCCTGACGATATCTATCAGGGTCACATTTATGAACTTATCTTAAATTCTGCATCAATCCTTGGAAGATCCGAAAACAGGAACGTAAGGTTCCATTTTCTGAGCCAGTGTCATTTCTGCTTCCTGGTCTCTCTCTTCTGCTATTTTCTGGAATTCAGCCTGTGCACCCACTTTGTTTTCCGGTGCCACTTCCTTGATCCACATACCATCAGACTGCATGATATGTGCCTTCTGGTTATCATTGAGTTCAAGCGTTACCATCTTCTTGAGTCTTTCGCAAAGTTCAGCATCCTTGACCGGAATCATAAGTTCTACGCGGTCATTCAGGTTTCTTGGCATCCAGTCGGCGCTGCCGATATAGAATTCTTCGCGGCCACCGTTTTCAAACCAGAATACACGGCTGTGCTCGAGGAATCTTCCGACAAGGCTCCTGACCGTAATGTTATCGCTGATGCCGGGGATGCCTGGTATCAGGACGCAGATGCCGCGGACAATGAGTTCGATCTTGACACCTGCTCCGGAAGCTTCATAAAGCTTGGCGATGATTTCCTTATCAAGAAGAGAATTCATCTTTGCAACGATTCGTGCATTTTCCCCCTGCAGGGCAAAGGATATTTCACGATCGATGAGTTCCACGCAGCGTTCCCTAAGATTAATCGGCGCTACGATAAAGGAATCCCAGATCGGCGGATCCGAGTAACCGGACAGCAGGTTGAAGAATGCGGATGCATCACTTCCGAAGTGATCATTGCAGGTGAAGATGCCAAGGTCCGTATACAGCTTGGCTGTCGATGCATTGTAGTTGCCCGTCGCTACATGGACATAGCGGCGGATGCCGTCTTTTTCGCGGCGGATGACAAGTGTACACTTGGAATGTGTCTTGAGGCCGACAAGGCCGTAAATAACGTGAGCCCCGGCTTTTTCAAGACGTCTCGCCATAAGGATGTTGTTGGCTTCATCAAAGCGGGCCTTGACTTCCATAAGAACTGTGACCTGCTTGCCATTCTGTGCTGCTTTTTCAAGCGCCTGAATAATTGGGCTTGATGAGCTGACGCGGTACAGTGTCTGCTTGATAGCCAGCACGTCCTTATCTGCGGCAGCTTCTGCTACGAAATTGACGACAGAATCATCAAAGGATTCATACGGCAGATGGACCATGAGGTCTTTCTGGCGGATCATGTCGAATATATTGGTCTTTCCTTCTTTTTCAAGCTGGATCATCGACCATGGATGATGCGGATGAGCTTCCGGATAACGGAGATGATCATACCCCTTGATACCGCAGAAGGAGAAGAATACTGTCATGTCCAGAGGACCGTCAATCTCATACATGTCTTCCTTCTCAAGATTCATTTCAGAAGTCATGAAGCGGCGCATAAAGCGGCTCGTCCCTTTTTCGAACTCGATTCTGACAGTTTCGCCCCTCTGTCTTTTCTTCAGCTGGCGTTCTACTTCGACAACGAGATCCTGTGCATCTTCTTCGTCTATATAAAGATCGGCATCTCGGGTAAGTCTGAAGGGTCTTGCTTCCAGAAGGTCATAGCCGATGAAGAATCGTGTCGCATAATAACGGATGACCTGTTCCAGGAAAATGAAATCATGTCTTCCCGGGATGTCCTTGTTATCCGGAAGGCGGATAATGCGCGGCAGCACGGAAGGAACAGGAACGATGGCAGTCTTGATATCAATATCATTCTCTTCATCCTGCGTCATGTCCCTTTCATTTCTTTCCAGCAGCATGGCAAGGTTCAGGCTCTTGGAGGCGAGGAACGGGAATGGATGGGAAGAGTCGACAGCCATAGGTGTCACTACCGGGAATATCTCGCGTTCGAAATATTCTTCCAGCCATCTTTTCTGTTCAGGAGAAGCTTCATCTGGATGAATAAAGTACAGTCCTTCACTTTCAAGTTCCTGCAGAAGAACTTTCAAATATCTGTACTGGCGGGCAACGAGCTTCTGGCATACGTCAGAAATTCCTTCCAGCTGTTCTTCCGGCGTCATGTTGGCAATATCTCTTTTTTTGACGCCATTTTCCTTCTGGTGCCTCAATCCGGCTACACGAATCATGAAAAATTCATCCAGGTTCGAACTGGTAATCGCAAGAAATTTTAATTTTTCTAGAAGAGGGTTATTCGCATCGACTGCTTCCTGCAGCACTCTTCTGTTGAATTGCAGCCACGACAGCTCCCGGTTCAGATAATACCGGTGGTCTCTAACATCTACGTCCATAGCTACCTCCGTTCAAATTTGGCTTCCATGCCAAACACGTTTTCAAAAAGTTCTTTTTCTTTATCAAATATCCATGTTTCCAGAGCTGTGTCCTCATCGCTCTCATATTCAATAAGAAGCGAATCACCTGTAATCCTTGCCGTGACATCCCTGAGCTTCTGCTTTCTGGACATGTCCATGGCACGGACCAGACGGAAAATGGAAATAAGCTTCATGGCTGTCATCTTGGAATCATCCGGAAGCACGCGGAAGGGTTCATCCTCATCCGTCGGCTCGCCTTTATGGTCGTAATAGACAATGCATGCCACAATATCCTTTTCCTTGTCGGAGATGCCGAATATATCTGTTCCGCGGATAATATTCCATGCCGAGGAAGAGGATCCGAGCAGATTGACATACTTGCCGATCTGGTAAAGGATGATGGCCATCCTCAGCAGGAATTCATCTCTTTCATTGAGGCCGTTGTACCTGTCAAAGGCTCTGATGATTACATAGCTGTAAAGTTCCATCGCCTTGGCATGAGCCGGTTCATAGTAATACGATTCTGCAATCGATCTGGTGAGTTCAAGATTCTGCGCTCTCATATATAGAAGCGCCGGATCCTTCACCTTCTGCGCGCCGTAGAACATGCAGCAGGCCTGAAGAAATGTCATGCCCATCATGACCGCATTTGTAGCGGGAATATTATCTAATATTTCCTTATATATATGGACTGTCGGACTGATGACAGCCGCGGTGGATTCACTGATGTGGTTCTTCTGCATCAGCATGGAAGTGGAGAGCCTTCCCGACTCTTCATAATATTTGTAGAAGGTTTCCGGTTTCACTTCCGCAATGCTCTGGCTGTCCAGCTCAAGATTCAGCTGCTTCCCTACGATCCTTGCTTCACGGCCTGAGAAAATAACTGTATCAATCTGATGATTTCTGACAAACATCCAGAGCGGTTCCATGATTGCATGGATGTATTCCCCGAGTGCTTCAGGGAAATACCTGGAATCCCTCTGATTCGTCTTGAATGTTTCCAGAAGGCGGAGAGTACCGATATGGACATTGTGCTGGAAGCAAAGCGCTCCATGTTCCCATACAGTAAGGCCTACGCAGCCCGAAGTAATATCCACGAACAGGAAATTCCTTCCCAGGCGCCCCTCCTGTTCCTTGTTGAATCTTCTCAATAAGTACTGCAGTGCGAAATGCTTGAAATATATTTCCTGCGGCATGTCGACAACCTGCACATTAAAACCCGTATTGACCCGGATCAGGTCAAGAATGGATCTTGCATTATCCGCCTCGCGGATGACTGCAGTCGCATAAACTGCATACACCTTCACCTGGTAATCCGATAAAAGCTGTTTCAAACCATTCAGCATACGGCATAATTTGCGTATTGAATCAAAAGAAAGTTTCTTATGATTGAAAACTTCCTCACCGAAACTGGTGTCCTTGCGGACTGATTCAATGATGCGCATTTCATCCATGCTGGCATATTCCACAATTTTCATCGATACATTTGATGATCCAATGTGGATGATCCCGTAAACCAGCGTCTTTCGATCTGCCATAGAGATCCCCCGTTCCTTTAAATTAACTGACGTCAGCAGTACACATACAGCCTACACCATGCATGTAAAACATACGTAAAAATATACATATTTTCCAGGATATAAAGCATTCTTATCCTCTTCTGCCCTCCAGCAGATTCTTCATGATAAAATGCTTTTTCTGCTTCTTATACTATAAACAAATAGCCCGTATGCTTTTTAAGAAGGCAGGCGCAAAACATTTTGTTCATCTGCTCCTCCGCATCGGTTTATACTGCATTAAATCATTTATAATATATTATTTATTATTATATCCATTCTATAGTCAACTGTCGATGAGTGCACTGCCTTATTTTTCTACGATTTTTCTTATCAGAAGCGGGCCTATTGTATTTATCAAGAAAGTATAAAATCCCCCTCCCCCTTCATGATAAATGGTCTTACCATGCCTCTCGTGATCCTTTTGTAAAAATCTTGTATATGGCAAGGCACATTCTTTGATTCAAGGCATATCTGTTGTAAAATAAATAAGAATGCAAGAAGTACGCGGCATGTATTCAGCCGCTTCGCTATAAAAGGAGATTTCATGGACCGTATAGCTATTATTGATCTGGGTTCCAACTCTATCCGCTTCATCGTCATGCAGATTGGAGAGCAGGGATCCTATAAACTCATTTATCAGGAAAAGAAATCCATCCGCCTTGCGGAAGGCATGACACAGGAGACGCGTCTCCTGACGGAAGAAGCACAGGAGCGTGCGCTGAAATGCCTGACTGTATATGCGCATATTATTGAAGTCCAGAAGGTAAAGAAGGTTCTGGCTGTCGCCACTGCTGCAGTAAGGAATGCTGTAAACGGTGCTTCCTTCCTGAAGCGTGTCCACATGACTACAGGCATTTCCATGACGATCATCAGCGGGCGCGCAGAAGCCGCCCTCGGTTTTTCCGGTGTCATCCACACGATCGACCGCAAGGATTTCCTCCTCTTCGATCTGGGCGGAGCCAGCGTGGAAATTTCTCTTGTCAAAAATAAAAAGCGCCTTCACTCCGTCAGCATTCCCTACGGTGCTGTTACATTAACGGAAATGTTCCAGTCCTCCGGGACGGTCTCCCAGTCAAAGCTTACTGAAATGAAAAAATTCATTCAGGCCAAGCTCGATAAAATCACCTGGTTCCCTGACACGCCGCTTCCAGTCATAGGAGTCGGAGGAACTGTCAGAAACCTTGCGAAAGTCCACCAGAGAAGCACAGGGTATCCGCTTCCAAAACTGCATAATTACAACCTGCCTTCCGAAGATCTTTTTGAAATGGTAAAGGATATTACCTCCAAGACCTTCGAAGAGCGCCAGCGCATCAGCGGTCTTTCTTCCGAGCGCGCTGATATCATCATTGCAGGCGCCCTGACTGTTCAGGAAATCATCAGGAAAGCCAAGTCGTCTTATCTTACGATCTCCGGCTGCGGCCTTCGTGAAGGGCTCTTCTTCCATTACTATGATCCGATTTATGACAAGGACGGGGATAAGCGCCAGCATATGCTGATCAATTCTGTCAAGAATTATCTCCATACGGTTACCGGGGAGTACGCATTCCATTCCCGTTATGTCACTGCCCTTGCCCTTTCCATGTTCGATCAGTGGAAGCATGTCCACGGACTCAGCTCCCGTATGCGTACACTCCTGATGGCTGCAGGCTTCCTTCATGATGCGGGTTCCATGATCAACTATTACAACCATGCACGCCACAGCGCATACATTGCGGCCAATGCACACATTTTCGGCTGGTCCCAGAAGGAACAGGTCATGTGCTCTCTCCTCTGTGCTTTCCACCATGGATTCTCAGGGAAATACACAAAAAATAATGATGCTTCGAAGATCCTTTCTGAAGAGGAAATGCTCGACGTCAGAAAGGCAGCCCTCTTCCTGGCACTTGCCGAGGGACTCGATGAAAGTCAGGAACAGTGCATTACCCAGGTCATCTGCACATCTGCTAAGGATGCCATGGATCTCCGTATTTACACAAGCAGGAATAACTTCGACGTACCGGCCCATGCAACAGGCCATCTTCTCCGCGAATTTGAAAAGGTCTTCCGCGTGCCCCTCCGTGTCCAGTGGTTCCCTGGAAGCAGGAATGCCAATAAGCTTGTCCAGACTGCGAGAAAACTGTAATTTTTACATTCCGGATGAATTATGGTATACTTAGCAAATATAGAAATTTATTTATTTGAGGTGAACAATGAGCCAGAGAGATGATTTAGACAAGCTCAACCAGCTTGGAAATAAAAACACGAAGTATTCCTATGACTATGACCCGAGCCTTCTCGAGAAGATAGAGAACAAGCATCAGGACAACGATTATTTCATCAAATTCAACTGTCCTGAATTTACGAGCCTCTGCCCGAAGACAGGCCAGCCGGATTTCGCTACGATTTACATTTCCTATATTCCTGATAAATACATGGTGGAAAGCAAATCACTGAAGCTCTATCTTTTCAGCTACAGAAACCATGGCGACTTCCATGAAGACTGTGTCAATCAGATCATGATCGACCTGATCCGCCTGCTTCGCCCGCGTTATATCGAGGTTTGGGGCAAGTTCCTGCCAAGAGGCGGCCTCTCCATCGATCCATTCTGCAACTATGGCATTCTCGGAACGGAATGGAAGGACTTCGCACGTTACCGCCTGCTGCACCATGATCTGAATCCGGAACGCATCGACAACCGTTAAAAAGGCAAAAAAGGGCATCCCGATGGGATGCCTTTTTAGTGTTTATAACCTTTTTTATGCGCCGAGTTTCAGCCTTGCATATATCACGCCGGCAGTAATGAGGACGATGAGGATCATCATAAGATAGTCTGTTCCTTTGGGCGCCACACTTTCCATGAAGGTTCTGTTCGATCCGCCGAATCCGCGAAGTTCCAGCGAAAGCGCCATGGTCTCGCTTCTTCCGAGGGAGCGGAGCATCAAAGGACGGATAATGGACATGTATCTTTTAATCTGCTTGAAGAAATTTCCTTTGACAGAAATCCCGCGGCATGCCTGCGCTTCTGCAACGGCCCTGTTTTCATCCACAAAGTCGGGAATGAAACGAAGTCCGGCCGTAAACATGAACGCATATTCATAAGGCACCTTCATCTGCTGCACCATGGCCGCCGTCAGATCCTGCAGGCGGACAGTGCCAAGAAGGTAAATGAAGATAATCGTCATGCCCAGCATCCGCAAGGCAGCTACGACAGATTCCACATTGGAACCGCCCCCGATTTTCTCGATGAGTCCAAGAAATGCGGCAAATACCGTAAGCATAACGAGAGCTTTGATGCTTCTGAAGAGTTCTCCTGAGACAAGAAGAATCAGGATTTCAAAAAGGCAGAGAAGAAGAAGGCTTTCAGGCTTCTGGAGAACGATCGCCCAGACGGCTGTTCCCAGCGTCAGTATTATTTTCGTCAGCGGAACAAGATTTCTCATAAAGCTCCCTCTCCTTTCAAAGCGATAAATGTCCTGCAGAAGCTGTCCATATCACGGCAGTAAGGTGCGCCTGGCAGTTTCCTTCCCAAAAGGACGGATGCCGGGTAAAGAAGCCCCCAGTCTTCCGGACGGTTCTTTGCGGAGAATAGTTCTTCCGGCCTGCCGTCAAAGGCAACTTTATGGGATGCGATAACGATGACTCTCGTGCAGTCGCGGGCTACGATATCCATATCATGCGTGACAAGGATGATTGTAATTCCCCTCTGCTGCAGGCTCTCCATTAGACGCATCAGCATTTTCTTTTCATGCCCGTCCTGCCCGCTTGTCGGTTCATCGAGGATCAGATACTCAGTATCCATGGCCAGGGCAGATGCGATGGCGACACGCTGCTGATCGCCGCGGGAAAGGGTCCTCGGATATGCTTCCGCAAGAGCTGTCGTGTCCGTTTCCATCATGGCTTTTTCAACCATGCGGTTGAGCTCCTCGCCCCGTTTCCCCTGATGATACGGTCCCAATGCAATTTCCTCGCGGACAGTCGGCATGAACATCTGCCTGTCCGGCTGCTGGAATACATAACCGATGAATCGGCTTCTTTCTGATGCCTCTTCCTTTGTTATATCTTTTCCTTCGTAAAGCACTCGTCCTTCCGTCGGTTTTTCAAGCCCGGTCAGAAGGCGGGTGATTGTCGTCTTGCCGCTTCCGTTCCTGCCCGTGATGGCAATGAATTCGCCTTTCCCGAATTTCAGGGATGTGTCTGAAAGAACGACCGGCATATTCTTCGCATATCTGAATGTTACATGATCAAATTCAAGCATTGTCCCGGCCTCCTTCAAACGAATGGATGATAGATTCCTTGGCTGCCTCTACATTCAGAAAAGGATTCTTGAATGTGAAGCCATGTTCTTCAAGTTCGAGCTGCGCTCTGTACATATCCGGAATCGCCTCTTCATAGACATGGCTCTTTCTCATGAAGCGCATGACTTTTTCCGGATCCCCGGAGCTGATGATTTCGCCCTGATCCATCAGAACGAACTCTGTTGCGTAAGGAAGAGCCGCTTCGAGATGATGCTCAGCGACAATAACGGTCAAGCCTTCTTTCTGGTTCAGTTCTCCGACCATTTCATAGAACTCGCGGATTCCTTCCGGATCCAAGGCCGATGTCGGTTCGTCGAATACAAGAACCTGCGGTTCTTCTGCAAGGACAGCTGCTGCCACGAGTCTCTGGCACTGTCCGCCAGAAAGTGTGGCTACCTTTCTGTCTTCAAGTCCTGTCAGATGGACTTTTGCCAGGGCCTCTTCTGAACGGCGGCGGATTTCCTCAGGCGGGAAGCCATGGTTTTCCAGCGTAAATGCCATTTCCTCCCCGACAGTCAAAGTAACGATCTGCGCTTTGTAATCGGCAAGAATGACGCCGATGGAAGAAGCAAGGTCGGCAATCGTGTGCTGTGTGACGGCCTTGCCGTCTGTATAAACCATTCCCTGCATCGTTCCGCCGTAGTAATGAGGAATGGCGCCTGCCATGGACATGAGAAGTGTCGTCTTCCCTGCTCCGTTAGGTCCTGTAACTACAATGAAATCTCCCTTCTGTACTGTCATGGATACATCCTTCAGTGCCGGCTCTTTTGAGAAAGGATATGTGTAAGTCAGATGCTCTACACTGATGACGCCTTCATTTTCCTGCTTCAGGATTATTTTGCTGTGATCGCTGTCTTCTACATCCGATTCCGCCATATAGTGCATCGTCTTGAAAAGGCGGAGCGCCGGGAAGTAAAGGAATGGTGTAATGATTCCGTTGCCTACGCCGACCAGAAGCACCATCGGAAGCATACCGTATACATATACGCTCATAGGAAGCCCCATGACAAGTGTCAGAATCGATACGAAGACGAAGCCCGAAACCAGTGTCGTCACAAAGCCTGCAAGTGCCGGGCGGAGTGAAAACTTTCCAATGCGGATCGGAGGCACGGAATGGGCAAAGAATCCTGCCACATAAGCGCCAAAGAATTCAGAAGCAAAATCTCCGTACGGAAAAGCGGATTTACTGGTAAATACCTCCATCAGAGCTGCCACCATACAAATCCCCAGACATTTTTTGTAATCCGGTTTCGTCAGAAGAATCGCAACGACATAGGTCGCAATCATCCAGTTTGGCGTAAAGCCGGCTACAGATGGGGAAACCAAGTGCAGCAGCATACCGATTGCCAGCATCAGCGTAGAGATCGTCAGCCAGCGGAAACGTCCCCCTCTCGCCTTGGTAAAGACAAGCTTGGATACATCCTTCATCGCTTCCATAATATTTTCTCCCTCCGCTGTAATCAATAAAAAAACCTTTCTCCCAATTGCCGAAACGGCAAAGGGACGAAAGGAAATAATTCCGCGGTACCACCCTTGTTGGCCAAAAGGCCCAACTCAGTGCATATGCATCTTCTGTAACGGAGAAATCCGGCGGCGCCTACCCCAATCATGGCTCAGACCGCACCTCACAGGCCCATTCGTATGACTTCGCGTACCGGACTTGCACTCGACGCCGGCTCCCTGAAACGATTCCATCATAGTACTCTTCCTGATCACAGGTTCTTTCTATTAAACGAATTATAGCATTCACAATTCGCACTGTCAAAGAAATTTTCCAAACACTTTGGGACAGAAATCAGCAATTCGACTCTTTCCATTAAAAAGAGCCCTGCTGCCGCAGGACTCCTTTTCCATTATTTGATTTCGTGAATTTTTGACGGATCGAATCTGTCGTGCGCTTTAGGCTCTCTTGCAGGGTACCCATAGGCAAAAATAGCAAACGGCCGGACTGAATCGGGAAGATTCAGGATTTCACTCACTGCATCCATCCTGTCTTTGAACGGAGAGACGCCAAGCCATACGCCGCCCAAGCCAACATCTCCCGCTGCCAGCCACATATTCCCCATAGCAAGGCTCACATCGTAATCGGAAACCTGCGGCCATTCGCACTCATTCCGGACAGCAGCTGCGATCGCTATAGGTGCCCTTGCGGCAGGCCCTGCATAAGGGCTGATCTTGGAGAGTTTTTCCAGGATATCCCGGTTCGTGATGACGTAGAATTCCCATGGCTGCTGATTGCCTGCCGACGGCGCCTGCATGGCAGCTTTCAGGAGATACTCTGTTTTCTCTGCCTCAACCGGCTGATCCAGATAACGCCTGATACTGGTCCTTTTAAAAATCTGATCCATTTTTTACCCCTTCCATAAAAATTTATTCAAAACACAGATTTTGTAATTTCTAATCTTATATAAGTATAGCAAACTATGATTTTTACGACAAATACTTCGTTTTATTCATTATGTCTTGCGCTTTCCTCAACTTTTAAACCAATGATTAATTGGAGCAAAAATTTCAATAAAAATAATATCATGCAGTATAAAAATTACCAATTTTACTTTTATATTTTCTTGTGTTCTAATTAAGTTAGAAGAGGGGAAATACGGCATAGTCCGCAGTGTGAGTCAAATCATTTTCATTATATTTTGTAAGAGTAGGTGATTGATATGGAATTCAAAAAAATCCTTGTTCCGGTTGATGGTTCCGATCCATCCATGAACGCATTCCATTGTGCACTGGATCTGGCAAAAGCACACAAGACAGAAATGATTCTGCTCTATGTCATCGATGCCAATGAAATGTTCTATGCAACCAATCAGGTCATGCTTTCTGGCGAATTCTTCGAAACCATGAAGGGTGTAGGCACCAAACTGATTGAAAAACTGGTGAGCGAGATTCCTGAAGATGTTCCCCACAAATCCATCTGTGTCGTAGGCATTCCTGGTGAAACAGCATCGGATATTGCCAAGTCAGAAGAAGTAGACCTCATCGTCATGGGCAACAGCGGCAAGGGCGCATTCAATGCTTTCGTCACAGGCAGTGTCAGCCAGTACGTCATCCACCACGTAGAATGCCCGGTTCTGATTGTCAAGTAATCAGAGTTTACAAAAGAATCCGCATGTTTCTTCCTGAGAAGTGAATTATCGTGCATGCGGTCTGTCTTTTCCCTGATTTGAATTCATAAGGAGAATGATCAAAATGGAATTCAAAAAAATTCTCGTTCCGGTCGATGGCTCGGAAGCCGCCGGAAACGCTCTGCACTATGCTGTAAACATGGCAAGAAATCATGGTTCTTCCATTACCCTGATCAGCGTTGTTGATGCCAATGATCTTCTGAGAGAAACCAATGACGTCATGCTGACCGATGAATTCATGGAAACCCTCAAAGTCGAAGGCAAGGAAATCGTTGCCCAGGCTGCCAAGGACATTCCGGAAGAGATTCCCCATGATGAAGTCACTGTCCTGGGCACACCAGGCTATCTCATTGCCAAACACGCTGAAGAAGAAGGCGTAGACCTCATTGTTATGGGCAACAGCGGCAAAGGTGCATTTTCTTCCTTTGTTACCGGCAGTGTCAGCCAGTATGTCATTCACCACGTAAAATGCCCTGTACTGATTGTTAAATAAATAATGAGCCCGGATATCCATCTTCCGGGCTCATTTTGCATTTCGAAGGATATAAAATTAATTCATTTTACTTTTCCAGCCGATTGTGCTGTAATAAAGACAGGAAAGCTGGTATTTCTATTCATTTTCATTATCCGGAGGGTGTGTGATCATTATGGAAATCAAGACAATTCTAATCCCGGTCGATGGCTCTGAACCTGCCGAGAATGCATTCCGTTACGGCGTAGGGCTGGCAGAAGAGAATGAAGCCACTATCGTTCTTCTCCACGTCCTGGATGCCAATGAAACATACTATGCAACAAACCGTGTGATGCTGGCTGGCGGTATGCTCGACGAAAGAAAAGAAACAGCACAGAGAGTCATGGATCAGATGAAATCTCAGGTTCCGGAAGGAATCACCTGCAAAACAGTCATTGCAGCCGGCGTCCCAGGTGAAACAGCGTGCCGCACTGCAAAAGAAGAAAATGCTGATTTGATTGTAGTAGGCAACAGCGGCAAGGGCGCCATTTCCTCCTTCGTTATGGGAAGCGTCAGCCGTTACATCATTCATCATGTACACTGCCCTGTCCTTGTCGTCAAATAAACAGAATTTCCAAAGACCGCTTTTGCGGTCTTTTTTTTATTCCTCTCCCCCCTATTTTCTTCTGTACTTCATTGAAATACCTATGCACCACTATAAAAATAAACAATTTTACTTTTTGATATCTATATGTTGTAATTAAGATAAGAGCGGTGTTTCCAAAATCCTTTTGGATTTATTAATTTAATCAAGACAAGAAGGTGTCCCCCATGGAAACAAAAAAAATTCTAGTTCCAGTCGACGGATCAGAACCTGCAAACCGTGCTTTCCACATTGCACTCGATCTGGCTGCCAAAGACAAAGCAGAAGTCACGCTTATTGATGTCGTCGATGCCAATGACATGCTCTATGCAACAAGCAAGGTCATGATCTCCCCTGAGTTCTATACGACCATCAAGAGAAAAGGGAAAGAACTCATTACGAAACTGGAAAAGGAAATTCCTGAATCCATCCCCCACTCCACTGAAATTCATGTCGGCCTTCCGGGCCAGATGATTGCCAGTGTCGCAAAAGAAGGGCATTTTGATCTGATCATCATGGGCAACAGCGGCAAGGGAGCTCTTGATGCTTTCGTCACAGGAAGCGTCAGCCAGTATGTCATTCATCATGCCAACTGCCCGGTCATGATTGTTAAATAAGGAAGCGAGATAGAATCCATGGAAATGAAGAAAATCCTTGTCCCGATCGACGGGTCCGAACCATCCAAAAATGCATTCAAGCTGGCTCTTGCGCTGGCTTCAAAAATGGACAGCGAAGTCATCCTTCTCAATGTTGCTGATGTCAATGAAATGACATATACGGTCGAACAATTTGATATCCTGACCGATTCTTATTTCGGCAAGAAGGATATGCCTGCCGGCGAGTACAAAGATTACCGTGCAGACGTATTCAAGGCAGCCAACGAAAAAGGCAATGAATTGACAAGGGAACTCGTTGAACAGATCCCGGAGGGCATTACCTATACCGTTACAACGAAGATCGGCACCCCGGGCCCAACCATTGTCAGAGCTGTCAAGGAACTGGAAGCAGACATAGTCGTCATGGGAAACAGCGGCAAAGGCGCCCTTTCCTCCTTCGTCACCGGCAGCGTCAGCCAGTACGTCATGCATCATGTAGAATGCCCGGTAACAATTGTTAAATAATCACCCAGTAAAAAAGACTGCGAACACGAATGTATTCACAGTCTTTTTATTGCATATCAGTCTTTTGCCTGATGGACGACGACCTGCGGGAACGGGATATCGATTCCTGCATCATCAAGTTTCTTCTTGATGGCTATATACAGTTCATTCTGCGCCGTGAAGTAATCTTCACTCAGAACCGTTGCACGGATGTAGATATTAATGGAAGAATCCCCGAGTCCATTGACATAAATGGCGATATCATCCTTGTTCATGACATACTTATTCTCATGGAACACTTCTTTCAGAAGCTCAATACAGTGAGCAAGGTCCGTACCATAGCCTACACCGATATTAAACTGCAGGTTTCTCGTATTGAACGAAGAATAGTTCATGATGACACTATTTGTGAGTGAGGAATTCGGTATGACGATCATCTGATTTCCCATTGTGGAAATCTCCGTGTACATAATCCGGATATCAACAACCGTTCCCTGATTCGTTCCTACTGCAATATAATCTCCCACGCTGAACGGGCGGAAAATCAAAATGAAAATGCCCGAAGCAACGTTTCCGATGTTGTCTTTAAGACCGAGGCCGATAGCAAGTCCGATACCGCCAAATGCAGCTGCGAGCGTTCCTGCTGCCACGCCGGCTGTGCTCAGTGCGATAATGGTAACGATGGCCAGGCAGAAGAAAAATGCAATCTCACTGACGAAACTTCTGGCCGATGGATCGACCTTCCCTTTTTCAAGAATCTTGATGATTCCCTGACGGATATACCGGCAGATCACATACCCGACAATAAATATGATAATTGCTTCAAGAAGATCGATTCCCCTGTTGAAAGCAAAATTTTCTAATCCGTTTATTACTTTGGCCGTGATTCCGACTTCGTCAGTAACCACTTTTGTAACTACGTTTGGTTCCACAGTCTCTTCCTTTCTTAATACTTATATCAAATCATTCCTCTTTATTCTAACATATGAGAAAGGAGCAGGCAGGGAATTCATGAAATTTTATAAATCCATAGAAAAGGAGCCGCAGATTTTGCGGCTCTTTCGTGTTCTTTAATCGCGGATGAATTTCTCTCCGGCTTTGATAATATTCTCGATGACCATGGCTGTCGTTACGCTTCCTACGCCTCCTGGAACCGGAGTGATGCATCCGGCTTTCTCAGAGACATTGTCGTAATCGACATCGCCAACGGTCTTTCCGTTTACACGGTTGATGCCCACATCAATGACGACGGCGCCTTCTTTGACCATATCTGCTGTCACGTATCCAGGTCTTCCAACAGCAGCGACAAGAACATCAGCCTCGCGTGTCAAACTTGTCAGATCCTTTGTATGAGAGTGGCAGATCGTTACTGTTGCATTCTCCTTCAGGAGCATAATGGAAACCGGTTTCCCGATGACATTGCTGCGCCCTATGACGACGACGCGCTTTCCATTCATTTCAATCTTATAATGCTTCAGGATTGCCATGACGGCGCGCGGTGTATTTCCGAAGAGTCCGTCTTTCCCGGCAAAAAGTCTTCCTGCATTCATGTCCGTCAGCCCGTCTACATCCTTATCCGGATCAATGAGTGCAATCATCTTTTCAGGATCGATCTGCTCCGGAAGCGGCATCATCATAAGAATGCCTGTTATTTCATCATCATTGCTGAGATCGGTGATTAATTTCCCAAGCTCATCTTCGCTGACATCTTCTGCTTCCTTGAATATGCCTGAATTGATGCCATAACTTTTAGCAGCTTTCTGCATGAAGGATGCATACATGGCAGAGGGCTTGCTGTCTCCCGCCAGAATGATGGCAAGCTTTGGTTCATACCTCTTCGCCTTCAGTTTTGCCAGGCGTTCTGCCAGTTCCTTTTTAAGAGCTGCTGCTACTTCTTTTCCATCTAAAATCATTGCTGCCATATCAGAAGAGCCCCGTAATATTTCCTTCGTCATCCACATCGATACGTTCAGCAGCCGGACGGCGCGGAAGTCCCGGCATCGTCATGATCTTGCCAGTCAGAGCGACGACAAAGCCTGCGCCGGCAGATACTTTGACTTCTCTGACATGGAGTGTAAATCCTGAAGGTGCTCCCAGCTTGGACGGATCATCACTGAAGGATACCGGTGTCTTTGCAATGCAGACAGGCATCTTTCCGTATCCCATTTCTTCAATGTGCGCCAGTTCTTTTGCAGCGGCACCGTCAAATGCCACGCCGTCAGCGCCATAAATTTCTTTTGCAATGGTTTCAATCTTTTCCTTAAGGGAAAGGTCCAGATCATAAAGCGGCCTGTAATTGGATCCCTGATCAATGGCTGCCAGTACTTTTTCACCCAGATCAAGTCCGCCTTCACCGCCGTCAGCAAAGACAGTGGATTCAGCAACAGGTACGCCGGCTTCCTTGCATGCTTCGAAAGCGACTTTCTTTTCTTCTTCTGTATCGGATGGGAACATGTTCAAAGCAACTACGATCGGCAGGCCATACTTCTTCAGGTTGTGCATATGGCGAAGCAGATTCGGAAGGCCTCTCTTTACAGCTTCCGGATCGGATTCTGTCAGTTCGTTCTTTGCCTTTCCGCCGTTCATCTTTAGTGCGCGGATGGTAGCGACGAGGACTGCAGCATCTGGTTTGAGACCTGCGAAACGGCACTTGATGTCCAGGAATTTTTCTGCGCCAAGGTCAGCACCGAATCCTGCTTCCGTAACGACGTAATCAGCAAGATGCAGAGCTGTTCTTGTTGCCAGGACAGAGTTGCATCCGTGAGCGATATTGGCAAACGGGCCGCCGTGAATGAAGGCCGGGACATGTTCGAGTGTCTGTACCAGGTTTGGCTTCAGTGCATCCTTCATCAGTGCGGTCATAGCGCCCTGTGCATGAATGTCGCCTGCAGTAACCGGTTTATTGTCATAGGTATAGCCGACAATGATTCTTGCAAATCTTTCTTTCATGTCATGGATCGAATCTGCCAGGCAGAGGATAGCCATAACTTCGGAAGCGACGGTAATATCGAAGCCGCCTTCTCTTGGCACTCCGTTTGCATGGCCGCCGAGACCTACAACGATATGACGGAGAACACGGTCATTCATATCCATGACGCGATTCCATACAACGCGTCTGGGATCAATGTTGAGTTCATTTCCCTGCTGGATGTGATTGTCGACCATAGCTGCCAGAAGGTTATGCGCAGCTGTGATTGCATGGAGGTCTCCGGTGAAATGAAGGTTGATGTCTTCCATCGGTACGACCTGGGAATAGCCGCCGCCGGCAGCACCGCCTTTTATGCCCATGCATGGTCCAAGGGATGGTTCACGCAGGCAGATCATCGTCTTTTTGCCCAGTTTGGACAGAGCCTGTCCGAGGCCGACGGTCGTCGTTGTCTTGCCTTCTCCGGCAGGTGTTGGTGAAATAGCTGTCACAAGAATCAGCTTTCCCTGTGGTTTTGACAGCACCTCATTCGTGAATTTCAAGGATACTTTGGCTTTGTACGGTCCGTAATTTTCCAGATTTTCAGGAGCAATACCGACTTTCTCACCAATTTCAACAATCGGTTTCATCTCCGCTTTCTGTGCGATTTCAATGTCACTCAGCATCTCTTTTTTCCCCTTTCATGGCAACGGTGAAATAAAGGTAAATCTTTATTTATTATAGCATGCAAGACACTATGCCGCATAAAAACGTACAGGAAATATGGTCATTTTATGTTTTGGAAAACCGCCAGCAAAAAACTCTCCCCGAAGGAAGAGTCTTTTATTACTGCCGGAAATATACGTGGACGCTTGAGCCTCTCTTTACAGTTGCCCCTATTCCGGGATCCTGCTTGTAGGCATAGCCGCTTCCTTCAGGCTGGAAACCGAGTCCTGCGCGGGTCAGCCATTCTCCCGTGTCGCGGATCGTCCATCCTGTAAAGCTTGGAAGCCTGAATTCTTTCACATCCTCTGATGGAATTGCCGGCTTGTACGTTTCAATATCCTTTGCTTTCGGCTTTGCATGCGTTGCTTCATCTTCCAGTGTCAGTACTGAAAGGTAATGCATGATATGCGTCATGGCTTCCTTGAAAACAGGAGCTGCTACCTGGCCGCCATAGTATACGCCTTTTGGTGTATCCAGTACGACAAGGCATATAGCCCTTGGATCTTCCGTAGGGCCGAAGCCGCAGAAGGATGCGATGTACTGGTTTTTAAGATACCCGCCGTTGACTGCATCGATTTTCTGTGCCGTACCGGTTTTCCCTGCCATATGGTAGCCATCAACCTGCGCATTTGTGCCGCCGCCGGATGCGACTTCCTTTTCCATCATGTCCTTGACTTCATCAGCCACTTCCTTGGATACAGGATTTCCGCTGATTTCCGTCTGATTGACCTTGTAATCGCTTCCATCCGGATTCTTGATTTCCTTGATGATATGCGGCTTGACCATTTGTCCGCCGTTTGCCAGGGCGCTGTATGCCTGCACCATCTGGAGCGGTGTTACCGCAATGCCCTGCCCGATGGACATGGTCGCCACATCGATAGCACGCATTTCCTTCGGATTGAAGAGAACGCCCGATCCCTCGCCAGGAAGATCGATTCCGGTCGGTTTCCCAAAGCCGAATTTCTTTGCATATTCCGTCAGTATATCTCCGCCGGTCAGAAGCCCTATATGAGCAAAGCCGGTATTGATGGAGAATTTCAGGATATCAACGAGACGGACATCGCCATAGGATTCATCATCCCAGTTCCTGATGGCATGGCCGGATGCCCAGACTGCCCCGGGATCGTGCCAGACACGCTGCGTGTCATATGTTTTGGCTGCCAGAGCAGCCGCTGCAACGACAGGCTTGAATGTCGATCCTGGTTCGTAAATATCGACAACGGCACGGTTCTTGAATTCTGCTTCTGTCGCCTTGTCAAAGTGGTTCGGGTCATAGGAAGGCCTGTTTCCAAGCGCAAGGATAGCCCCTGTCTTAGGATCCATGACGATAATGATGCCGCCGGATGCTTTGGTGCTTGTCATAGCGCGGTCGAGCGCTCTTTCTGCATAGAACTGGATATTCTGATCGATTGTCAGATACACGGATCGTTCATTTTCAGCCTTGTACGGAGCAAGAGCCGACTCCAGAATCGGATTTCCCCGGGCATCGGTCAGAAGCATCTGCTTGCTCTTGCCTCCGTGGATCAGGTCATCCAGCGACATTTCAAGCCCGTCGAGCCCCTTGTCATCGAGACCTACAAAGCCCAGCACATTCGCTGCCATAGGGCCATTGGGATAGAATCTGCGGCTTTCATCGAAGAAGCCGAAGCCTTTCCACCCTTTTTCCTTGATCAGAGCCTGCACTTTATCGGAATCTTCCGGATCCATCAAACGCTCCAGCCATACGAAGCGTGTTTTCCTCGACATGGCCTTCGCCAGGTCTGATTCATTTTTCTTCAGAATCGGAGCGAGGTCTTTCGCTGCTTCTGCTGCGCTGACGTTCATTGTCCCGGGGTCTGCATACAAGGATTTGACCATGATGGAAAAAGCAAGTTCCTTGCCGTTCGTATCGTAGATCGTTCCTCTTGGTGAATAGAGTGTCTGCACGCCTTCGGTCTGGTTCATCGCCATTTCCTCATACTGGCTTCCGCGGGCAATCTGGATCCAACCAAGTCTTCCGGCAAGCAAAAATCCGACGATGCATAGGATGCCCGCCATCTTCCTGCTTCTGGATTTCATGATTTTTTCAGGACCTGATTTACTCATGCGATCTTCTCCTCATATAACGGACTGCTGCATCGTAGATGGCCGCAGGTTCATTTTCAAGGCTTCCGCTCTGCACGCGGATAAGAAGGTTCTTCATTCCTTCAGGCGTCTTCTCTCCTAAAAGGAGGGGAACACGCTT
The DNA here is from genome assembly GCF_000435155.1 of Dialister sp. CAG:357. Taxonomy (NCBI): domain Bacteria; kingdom Bacillati; phylum Bacillota; class Negativicutes; order Veillonellales; family Veillonellaceae; genus Dialister; species Dialister sp. CAG:357. The sequence continues at coordinate 27,405 of NZ_FR896377.1, forward strand.
GTCATAATGAAGTTCCTTTGTTGAAACAGGGATTTCCAGCGCAAGCCGGGACATGTATTCTCCGATTTCCTGATGTCCCCTTGTATCGGCGTCCGGATTTCCGCATCCTATAATGTCTGCGATGGAAAGATCTGTCATCTGCAGCATGGCTTCCGATACATCGGCCGACGTCGGGAATGCTTTTTCTCTGGCAATCTGCCTTATCCACTTGTCGGGATGTGATTTCGGATCGTTGGCAATGGTATGGAATCTCATATGATTTTCTACCAGCCAGGTTACACGGTTGACAAAGGCTTTCGGACGTTTCCAGTGCTTCAGGAGCGCTCTGGTCATTTCAGCCCCTTTCTTATCATGGCCGTAATCAGTAAGCCGTCCCTTGTGAATGCCCCTGACACCAGGCATTCCTTTGCCTACGTCATGAAGAAGAGCCGCCCAGCGGTTGATGAGTAATGGTTTTGATGCATCAAGAACGGCCAGTGTGTGATACCAGCCGTCGAACTTATGAAATTCTTTCTGCTGCGGAAGTCCCACCAGGTGAGAAAGTTCCGGAAGAATGGCAATTTCCGTTTCTTTGCCGTATTCCGTTGCATGGCAGAAACATTCATTAAGCCCTGTACGCACAAGAAGGTCAAAGCCGCGCGCTGCATGCGGCGTCACAATCAGCCGGTCTATTTCACTTTCCACTCTCTCAAGCGAAAGTCCCTTCACCCGTTCAAAGGCGGAAGGCATGCCGTCAATCAGTGAACGATCCGCCATGAAATCCAGCTGTCCCAGAAAACGGCAGGCACGGAAAAGGCGGAGCGCATCCTCTGAAAAGCGCTTGGATGACTCACCGACCGTACGGAGCCTTTTCCGGTCCAGATCAGAAACGCCATCAAAGTAATCATAAATCACGCCGTCTGCATCGACAGCCATGGCATTGACAGTGAAGTCGCGGCGCATCAGGTCTTCCTTCAGATCGGATGCAAAATGCACTTCACTTGGACGATGTGCATCCTGCCCGTACGTTTCGCTCCGGAAAGTCGTCACTTCATAGCTCATGCCATCAATGACGATGATAACTGTTCCAAAGCGGCGTCCCTCTCCTCCAATGGCTTTCCATCCGCGGCTTTCTGCCACGCGGATCGTTTCATCCGGAAG
>NZ_FR896377.1:28576-47816 GCF_000435155.1 Dialister sp. CAG:357
AGCAGACGTTGTAATATCCCAGTCATGAGGCTCAAGCTTCATCATCAGATCCCTGACGCAGCCGCCCACGATAAATGCTTCAAATCCATCTTCATGAAATGCACGCAAAATACGCATCGCACCCTTGTCTATGAGTCCGATCCTTTCGTCAGAAGACAGATTTTCAAATCCTTTTTTATGAAAGTAAGAAGAAACCGCCCCCAAGAATCCCATGGTTCTCCCTCCTGTATGAATGTATATCTATTATTATATACTGAATTGGAATGGCGGGCAAAAACAGTTATACGAAATATTTCGATTTTATAATTCAAATATTTGATAAAAATCCCGTTTGAGCAAAAAAAAGACCCATATCCTGAAATGGACATGAGTCTTTTTATTATCGTATAAAATTACATTCAACGATTAGTTACATTCAACGATTAGTCTTTGTACTGAGCTGGAAGTTCAGTTGCTCTTGCTACGCCTGTCTTGATAGCAGCTTCTGCTACAGCCTTTGCGACGACATGAGGAACTCTCTTGTCGAATACGTCAACGACAACATGCTTCGGATCCAGTGTGCACTGTGTAGCCAGATCAGCCAGAGCATGAGCAGCAGCCAGTTTCATTTCTTCATTGATCTGGCGTGCGCGTACGTCGAGAGCGCCGCGGAACAGGCCCGGGAATACGGAAGAGTTGTTTACCTGGTTCGGCATATCGCTTCTGCCGGAGCCATAGATGTAAACGCCTTTTTCTTCAGCTTCTTCATACATGATTTCCGGAACCGGGTTTGCCATAGCGAAGACAATGCTCTTGTCTGCCATGGTCTTCAGAGCGTCATTGTTGAATACGCCAGGAGCGGAGCAGCCGATGAGTACGTCTGCGCCTTTGACAGCATCAGCAAATGTTCCCTGCTTGTTTTCCGGGTTTGTTTTCTTGATCAGTTCCATCTGGACTCTGTCGCGTTTTCCATTGTCAAAGAGAATGCCTTTGGAATTCAGGATGGTCATGTTTTCAGCCTTTACGCCGTCTTCCAGAAGCAGTTTTGCAATAGCTGTGCCTGCAGCGCCTGCGCCGTTGATAACGACTTTGATGTCTTCGATCTTCTTGTTAACGACTTTCAGAGCACCGAGCAGTGCTGCGAGAGCTGCAATAGCTGTGCCGTGCTGGTCATCATGGAATACCGGAATATTCATGATTTTCTTCAGTTCGTCTTCAATGTCATAGCATTTCGGGGAAGAGATATCTTCGAGGTTGATGCCTGCGAAGTTCTTTTCCAGAAGCTTTACTGTATGAATGAATTCATCTTTGTCTTTGGTGTCAAGAACGATCGGAATCGCATCAATGTTGCCAAATTTCTTGTACAGAGCAGATTTGCCTTCCATAACCGGCATGGAAGCAGCAGCTCCGATATCGCCAAGGCCCAGTACGCGGGTGCCGTCGGAAATAACTGCTACGACATTGCCTCTCCAGGTCATGGTCAGGGACAGATCTTCGTCGTCCTTAATAGCAAGGCACGGAGCGGAAACGCCCGGTGTATATACGATAGCCAGATCGTGGCCGTCGTTCAGTTCAGCATTCAGTTCAGTCTTGATCATCTGATGCTTTTCTTTTCTAAGCTCAATGGCTTCCTGTCTAAGTTTCTCGGTATCCATAAAAAACCTCCTGAATAATAAAATTAATCTTTTATAGCCGGCATATTCCTGCCGTTGAAGATTTCATACATTTCCTGCTTGAGCAGGCGGCGGATTCTCTTTACTTCCTTCTTGTCGAGTTCCTTTTCCGTCGTGTCAAACAAATAGTTGTCCAGCTTGAAATCATGAATCAGCATCTTTGTGTGGAAAATATTTTCCTGATAGACGTTGACGTCAATCATATCATAGCGGTGGCGGAGATCCGGCGACATATAATTCTGGATGGAATTAATTCTGTGGTCGATATAGATCTTCTTGCCATTGACATCCCTGGTGAATCCCCTGACACGATAGTCAGTGATTACGATGTCTGCGTCAAATGACTTCAGCAAATAGTTGAGCGCCTTCAAAGGAGAGATTTTCCCGCAGGTCGATACATCGATGTCTGCGCGGAATGTGCAGATCCCATCCTGAGGATGCATTTCGGGATATGTGTGAACAGTGATATGGCTCTTGTCCAGATGCATGACCACATCCTGCTTTTCCACTTCTTCCTCTGCAATCAGCATCGTCACGCTGGCGCCCTGCGGATCATAATCCTGCTGGGCCGTATTCAGCACGATGGCACCGATCGTATCAGCAACCTCATTCAAAATCTGGGTCAGTCTTTCTGCACTGTACTGCTCATCAATATAAGCAATGTACTTTTTTCTTTCCTGTTCTGTACTGGCATAACAAATGTCGTACATATTGAAGCTGAGCGTCTTCGTCAAATTGTTGAAGCCGAACAGTTTAAGCTTACCTCTTTTCATGAAGTAAACTGACACCCCCATCCTTATTCTTACCCGGAATGGAACATTCCAATTATAACATAGAGTCAAATAGATTGAAAACGATTTATATCTTGTATACTTATTCTGTATAGATATCGATTAAGACTATAATTTTTTTAGCTCATTGAGCAGCGCCTGGATGGCTTTTCCGCGATGGCTGATCTTGTTTTTCTCCTCCATGGAGATTTCTGCCATCGTCTTGCCATACTGCGGCAGGTAGAACAGCGGATCATATCCAAAGCCGCCGTTTCCTTTGTAGAAATCACGGATGATGCCCTCGCAGGTACCTTCTGCTGTGATTTCCTTTCCATCCGGCCATACAAGTGCAATGACGCATACATAATGGCCCTTGCGGTCATCTCCGGTATACGGTTTCAGGTCTTCCACAAGTTTTCTGTTGTTGGCCTCATCATCGCCATGCTTTCCTGCATAACGGGCGGAATAAACACCCGGGCGGTCGCCTAAAACATCTGCAATGATGCCGGAGTCATCTGACAGCACGGGAAGATTTGTGACTTTGGCGTAATAATGCGCTTTCTGCAGTGCATTTTCTTTGAAAGTTTTTCCGGTCTCCTCCGGATCTGGTGCATCAGAGACATCAGCAACAGGAACGGCTTCCCAGCCTATTTCAGAGAATACTTTCTGAAATTCCCTGATTTTTCCTTTATTATGAGTTGCAAGAACCAGCTTCATTAATTTACCCTGCCTTTCATTTATGACCACTCGATTTATGCCTGACCATGTCCCATCATCAGGGCGACGGAATCTCTCTTAGCATTTCTCCAGGCTTCTTCTGCCTTTGCCAGCGATTCAGCTGTCTTGCGGCAGAGCGCATCTGCTTCGCGGATAACCATATCATCCGCCTTGGGAAGCGGCAGCCTGAGAATCCGTTCCGTTATTAAATGGTATGAATACCCTGCTTTCATCGTATTAAGGAAAAGCTGGCCGACCGGGCCGTCCAAGTACAGTTTCAAGTACCAGGAAGTGTACCTGCCTGAAGGGCGGAGTGCCAAGATGCCAGGTGCAAGAACGCAGGATGTCCCTTCCGGAATGACGGCGGTCTTCACACTTCCATCCCTGACTGTAATGACAAGATCGCCGCTTCTGACAGCAATCCCTTCATCGCCTTCTTCTGCCGGCGCTGAGGAAATAAGGTCTTTCCTGATTCCTGAATCAGAAATGCCTTCTGCAGAAAGGCCGTCATAATATCCGGCGGAAAGTCTTCCAGGCATGAGACCTTCGAACACTTTTCCGATGGAATGATCGAGATCCAGAATATTTCCTGCAAGGATCGACTGAAGCGCAGGAGATCCATTGTATGCGTAGATATCGATATTCCAGTCGTCAGCTGCTGCAAAATCTTCAGAAGAAAGCTTAAGCGTATCATACCCATGGAAAGCGCCGGCTTCAAATCCGGATTCGCCAAATGATACGGCAGGCGACTTTTCTCCTGCAAACCGGAGGAATGCGTACTCCTTGCCGCCTAAATCTGTATCATAATAAGAAACGAGTTTTCCTTCAGCGGCCAGAGCCTTTCGTGCGTCTTCTGCTTCCTCACTGTCTTCAAGAAGAAGCGCATATGGAATCAAAACATCCATCGTGCCCTTCTCTGAAAGTCTTCTGGTGATCGAGGCAGCATGCGCAATGCTGCTTGTTTCCCAGTTGAATATGTAATTATATGCTTCCGTGTCAGCATCAAGTTCTTCCTCCATCATCATCCGCCCTCGAGGGAAGACCATATGGAGCTTTTCTTTCCATTCCGGCGAATTCATGGCAAGAGCTATTCTCTTCGTCGTCAGATCCTTGAAAAGATCATCCAAAACAGGAAGGTAGTTTTCTGCGCCGGAGAAAAGGATTGTCTGTCCTGCTTCTTCTGCCTTCTTTCCTGCTTCCTTGAGAAGAGCTCTGACTTCCTGACGCGCTGTGCCTGCTCCCGGTGCAAAGGCCATCGGATCCACGCGTAGCGCGAGTGTATACACTCTGGCATACGTATCGGCATCCCCTTCATAAAGGCCCAGGCGGTCAGCCGTCTTCTTCATATTTTCATACAGATCTTCAATGGAAATGCCATACTGGGCATTCGACGAATTGCTGAAAAGGAAATAGTCCAGATACCTTGCACGCATGACTTCCTGGAAGATATTTTCTTCCGGTACGCCATAGCGTCCAAATGTATTCGTTGCATCAATAATATCCTGTGGAGTCATATCCAATCTTCCTTTCGTTTTTGACTTCAATTGTTATCATTATACTTCACAGAGCCATTGATGCGCTACCTTGCGCAAATACGGCTGTCTTAACCGAAAAAAAAACGCACATGGAATTCCATGTGCGTTTTTGCCGTAATCCAACGATTAACGCTTGGAGAACTGGCTTGCTTTTCTTGCTTTCTTGAGACCGTATTTCTTACGTTCTTTCATTCTCGGGTCACGGGTCAGAAGACCTGCGCTCTTCAGCAGTTTTCTGTAGTCAGCGTCTACGTCGAGCAGTGCGCGGCTGATGCCATGACGGATAGCACCTGCCTGGCCTGTACGTCCGCCGCCTTTAACGTTAGCAATAACGTCATATGCGGAGGTTGTGCCTGTCAGTTCAAGTGGCTGTTTAATGATCAGTTCGAGAGTTGCAAGATCGAAATAATCTTTCAGTTCACGACCGTTGATTGTAATGTTTCCCTGTCCCGGTACCAGACGGACTCTGGCAACGGATGTTTTTCTGCGGCCAGTGCCGTAGTATGTAGCTTCTGCCATTTCTTATATTTCCTTCCCTTCTGGTTAACGGATATTGAGCTTCAGTTCTTCAGGTTTCTGAGCTGCGTGCGGATGTTCTGCACCAGCATAAACATGAAGCTTACGATACATCTGAGCGCCAAGTTTGTTCTTCGGAAGCATGCCGCGAATAGCATGTTCAACAACCCAAGCTGGTTTTTCACGAAGAGCGTCCCCGGCTTTCTGGTATCTATCTCCGCCGATGTAACCGGTGTAGTGGAAGTATACCTTCTTCAGTTCTTTCTTGCCTGTCAGAACGACTTTATCTGCGTTGATGACGATAACGTTGTCGCCTGTATCAACATGCGGTGTGTAAGTAGGTTTATTTTTGCCTGTGAGGACTTTAGCTACACTAGCTGCCAGACGGCCAAGTGTCAGTCCTTCTGCATCAACAATATACCATTTACGGGTGATGTTTCCCGCATTGGCCATAAATGTGCTTTTCATTATAAATGATTCCTCCTGAATACTAAACAGAACCGCAAGATATTGTCTTTCCTCCGGGGCTAGTGGTTTCCGGACAAATCTCACAAGAGGTATTATACCTTTTACGGAGAGTTCATGTCAAGTAAAAATAAAGACTTTTTTCTTCATTTCCTTTAGATTTCATAGGAAATTCTTTTTATATTTTATTATACATTATATATCAAGGAAATGAACAAATCTTGGATGATAGATATGTGCTGTTCCTCAAATGATTTCAATCCGCCAATTAAGGCTACATCTTAAGATAAACTCATCCTCAACGTGTATATTTATTACTAAATGGCATATGTTTTTGCTATTGACGTATAGGTTGGTGTGTTGTATTCTAATATTCGTAAAGTGCAACGGATGAGAACATTAAATCATGTTTCCGATAAAGGCTCATCCAACATTTAATTACGAAACACAGGAAAGAAGGTGTCACGCTGCCGGATGCGGATCGAAACTCCGTTTCCATGATTTGAGATGAAGTATGCCGCTTGTGCCGATAGCCGCAAGGCTTTCTGCGGTTCTGGGCAGAAGCGCCGGATTCATCAGGAGTGTATTCATTATTTTTTTATTTGGGGAGGTATTTCCTTTGATAACCTTTTTACTTGCGCTGGCCGCTTTAATCACAGGCTACTTTATCTACGGCCGCATCGTTGATCACTTCTTTGGTCCTGACGACCGTCAGACGCCTGCCACGATCCACAACGACGGCGTTGACTACATTCCGCTTCCTACATGGAAAGTTTTCCTGATCCAGCTGCTCAACATCGCTGGTCTGGGACCGATCTTCGGCGCTCTTGGCGGCGCTCTCTGGGGTCCATCCGTTTACTTATGGATTGTCCTCGGTACCATTTTCGCCGGCGGCGTACATGACTACCTCTCCGGCATGATGTCCATCCGTGAAGACGGACACAGTATTTCTGAAATCGTTGGCCACCAGATGGGCAGCACCATGCTGAACATCATGCGTGTCTTCTCTGTCATTCTTCTTATCCTCGTCGGCACCGTATTCATGACAGGCCCGGCAATGCTCCTGGCAAAACTGACCAGCTGGGAAGTTCTCCCTTGGCTCATCGTCGTTCTTGCCTACTACTTCCTGGCTACCATGCTCCCGATCGATAAGATCATTGCACGTTTCTATCCGATTTTCGGTATCTGCCTCATCATCATGGCTGTCGGCATCGCAGGCGGCATGCTCTTCGGCGTAGGCGGACACACAATGCCTGAAATGGTTTTCGCTAACCTGTATCCGGGAGAAAACCAGCTCCCAATCTGGCCGTTAATGTTCATCACCGTTGCTTGCGGCGCTATTTCCGGCTTCCATTCCACCCAGTCCCCTCTCATGGCCCGCTGCCTGAAAGATGAACGTCTCGGACGTCCAGTATTCTACGGCGCCATGGTTGCAGAAGGTGTCATCTGCCTGATCTGGGCAGCTGCAGGCGTTACATTCTTCGACGGCACAAGCGGCCTTCAGGCAGCTCTGAAAGCCGGCGGCCCTGGCGGTGCAGTTTATGATATCTGCGTCGGCTACATGGGTACCGGCATCGGCACAATCCTCGCTATGCTCGGCGTCGTTGCATGCCCGATCACCTCTGGTGATACTGCATTCCGCGCAGCTCGTCTGACCCTTGCTGACTGGTTCAAGATCGATCAGGTCGGCCTTGTAAAACGTCTTGCATTCGCAGTTCCGCTTCTCGGCATCGGTGCCGTTCTTTCTCAGATGAACTTCAACATTATCTGGCGTTACTTCTCCTGGACAAACCAGACACTCGCTATGATCGTTCTCTGGACCGGCGCAGTTTACCTCTATCGTCACTGTGAAGGCAAAGCATGGCTCATGGCATGCATTCCGGCAACATTCATGTCCGTTGTCACCTCCACTTACATCCTTCAGGCTAAGGAAGGCCTCGAACTGGCTACTTCCATCACTTACCCGGCAGGCATCGTATTCGGTGCAGTCTGCCTGGCACTCTACCTGAAAGCGACTGTTTTCAAGAAGAACTCTTCTTCCAATGAAGAACTGGAAGCAGCTCCTGTTGAAAACAACTGATCCATAATAAAAACACTCCGCGAGGGAAGGCGCGGGGTGCTTTTTTATTGCTCTTCTATCTATTGCAAATTCATTAGTATCCCAAATCCTCATTGATCAGGATGACTTCCATTTCAATATTCCTCATCTTCTTATAGTAAATGGCAAGGACATTGCAGATTCTGTCAGGCGCACCGCAGTCATAGCAGCGGTCTCCTCCCTGAAGCGAGCATCCGCACTTGTATCCGTGGCGGAGAACATTTTTCGGCGCTGCCACGTTCCTTGCACGGTAAATGGCCTCTTCCAGAGTCGGCATGATTTTATTGACCCCCAGGACAAAGTACACTTTTTTATGCCCGAAGAGCGAGCCTGCCACTCTGTTTCCTGTGCCGTCCACGTTGACCATGACGCCAGTTTCCGATACACCGTTCACCGATGTCAGGAAAACGTCAGTCACCATGGCCTTTCTCGCCAAATCAAGAAAGGCTTCGTTGCTCTTTTCAAACCCGTCTCTTTCCCTGTTGATCTGGTGCACATCAAATATGGTGTTATGGCGGCTCAGTTTCTCATACATGCCATTGCCTGAAGTGTCAATGAATCCCCGAACCCCACCGTCTCTCCGTCAATCTTCCCGTCAAGATACTCTGCCGCTTCTCCTGCCGTTTCAAAGACGCTGCACTCGAAGCGGTTGCGCTTGAACGCTCTTCTCACTTTTTCAAGGTCCATAATGATTTCCCCTTTTACAATAAAAAAGGGAAGCCTGAACAAGGCTCCCCTGCAATTTATACTTCTTCAGAAGGCAGTACTGATTCAGGATGTCTTCTGTGATAATACTTCAGATAAAAGCGGACGAAATTCGCACCGATAAATTTAACAATGATAATGAGCACGATAACCACGCCCACGGGCAGTATAGAGATAGGAAGAAGTGCCGCCCCGGAAGCGATGGTGTTATTGATGACGGCGGAGCCTGCATACTGATACGCAGCAAAAATCGTTCTTTCGTCATCATTCATCATGCCTTCTTCAAAAAGGTTCTTTGTCATGAAAGCGCCGATATCGGAGCTGGTAAAACTGGATATGAAGGCAAGTCCGGCTACGCCAGGAATTCCCAAGAGGAAACGGAGGAATGGCTGGAAAAGCTTGCCGGCAGCCTTCAAGGCTCCTAAATGCTCGCATGTTTCAATCAATCCCTGCGCGAGCATGGTAACCGGCACCATTGTCAATGCAAAGGCAAAACCTTCCCTTGCACCAAATCCGCCTGTTCCCTGCATTGCAATCTTCGCACCATCGGCATGGCCAAACTGCCCCATCAGGTTCATCAGGTCGAATGCTTTCAGGAAATTATCCTGATGCGCTACAAGCCCTGAAAAGGAGATGGTCAGGAAAGCGAGGGACACCCATCCTTTCCATGTCACCTTGTATTCATTTTCCTTCTGCAGCGCTTCCTGTTTATTTTCTTTTGATTCACTCATTGGCTGTTCCTCCTCAGTATCCCATTAAAACAAGCACGAGACGCGTCAGGAACATGACAATAACAGCGTCAATGATCGGCGTTGCAAACATGACCGGATAATAAAGAGCGCGCACTTTGCATACTAAAATGATTCTGGCAAAATGCCCGATCAGCGTTCCCATCGTAATGCATGCCGGAAACAGGATTGTTGCTTCTACCGCGGTCAGATTTCCGCTCATATACATGCCGGCAGCCGTAGCACAGCCTGCAGCTTTTGCGAAGAACGCCGCCAGAAGGACGACGGAAGCTTCACCCGGAAGTCCAAAAATTCCCATGACCGGGGCCAGTAATTTTCCAATCAGCGGCATAATCCCTGACAGGTTCAAGAAGGTAATCAGCGTATACGCCATGACCATTGCCGGAGCAATCAGTTCAACGGTAATGTAAAACCCTTTCTTGGCTCCCCTCATAAAATATTCCGGAAGTGACAAATCCTCTTCTTTTTTTACTTCTGCTTTTGCTGCTGCCATACTGCTATTCTCCTTTAAACTTCATTCATTTTTAAAATAACGGCGCCAAGAAGCTTTGCTCTTTCAAACAGGCTGTCCTTAAGCGCATATTCATCTCTTGTATGATTGAACCGGCCCTTGACACCCATGGCGCAGACGGTCGGAACGCCGGCATACACAACGTAGCCCGAATCACTGCCGCCGCCTACAAGCTTTCCTTCTGATACCGGGATTCCATTTTCTTCTCCGGTCTTCTTTACAAATTCGAACAGCTTCCTGTTTTCTTCTGTCATTTTCATGGGAAGCATGCCCTCATGGTATAAAAGGAGTTCTGTCTTCGTTCCTTCCATATAGGTATGATTCAAGACCTTGAGAAGTTCTTCCTTGACGAATGGTGAAATATCCGGATCCTGGAAACGGATATCTCCTTCTACTTCACAGTAGCCCGGAATCGCGTTTGATACGGTGCCGCCTTTAATGGTACCGACATTGAACGTAATTCCCTTATCCCAGTCCGTCATATTCTGGATATCATCAATCTTCTTTGCCATTTCCCAAATGGCACTTCTGCCCTGGCGCGGATTATTTCCTGCGTGAGCCGCAATGCCATGCACAGCGGCCTTGAATACGACGCCGCCTTTTCTGCCAATGACAAGTGAATTATCTTCGTACCCTGTCTCGCAATTAAAGCAGGCTGCGCATCCCCTGGCTTCACGCTGCAGCATAACAGTCGCTTTCGATCCGTTATGGGCGATTTCTTCATCAGAAACAAGAATCACCTTTAATGGACGTCCGGAAAATCCAGCACTGTGAAGAGCCTTCAATGCAGAAAGCATAACAGCAACGCCGCCTTTCATATCCAGTGCGCCGGGTCCGGTAACACGACTGCCTTCTACGGTAAACGGCCTTCTGGCTGCCTCGCCGACAGGAAATACGGTATCTATATGCCCCAAAAGGAGGACGGGCGCACGGGAATCTCCAGGAATTTCAGCAATCAGTGCTTTTCCTTCCTCATCCCATCTGGTACTTGCGCCTGCTTCTTCCAGTTCTTTGAATACCCTTTTGGCGACAAGGTCTACGCCTTCCCGATAAGAGGCAGGACTGTCCTGATTGACGAGATCCTGCCAGAGATCCATCATCTGGGCTTTATGGTCATCTATATAAGCAAAAACATCCTCTTTCATATGATTCCCCCGATTCTTTTCGGATTAGAGCTCAGACAAAAGAGCCATCAGCAGTTTTGTTCTTTCAAAGAGAGATTCTTCCTCTGCCCATTCTCTTTCGGTATGGTTGAACTGTCCTCTGACGCCCAGTGCGCAAAGAGTCGGGATGCCGCAGGCAGTCAGGTGAGCGGAATCGCTGCCGCCGCCGACAGCAATTGCCTTTGCTTTCGGGAATCCATATTTTTCCGCAATGGCTTCCGCTCTTTCAAACAGTTTCTCAGAACTCTCCAGTCTTTCCATCGGCGGGAATACGACGAGCTTCTTGCAGCAGGTCGTTGTCGATTCGACGTACTGCTTCTTGGCAATCGTCTGGAAAGCTTTCTCAATGCGTTCCATTCCGGCTGTTGTCTTGAAGCGGACGTCAACCTTTACCCAGGCATGTTCCGGTACAGCATTGGCTACGGTGCCTCCGGCAATAACGCCGCAGTTGACCGTCGTGCCTTCCTGCCAGTCTGTTTCAGCCTGGATATCAAGGATCTTATGAGCCAGTTCTTCTACAGCACTTCTTCCGTCTTCCGGATTATTGCCTGCATGGGCGCCTACGCCGTCCACTTCGAAGAGGTACTGGGCAACGCCCTTTCTCTCGATAACAACGCTGTTGTCCACAAAACCTGTTTCCAGATTGAATCCCATGATAGCGCCCTTTGCTTCTTTTTCATAATCAGCAGATGCTGTGGAATTTCCATGAGCGACTTCTTCATCGCCTGCCAGGATAATCTTGATGCGGTAGCGGTTATAACCGGCTTCCAGAAGGAAACGTACTGCATAAAGAAGGATCGTTACGCCGCCCTTCATATCAAGAACGCCCGGGCCTGTTACCTTTCCGTCTTTAATGGTAAACGGTCTTGCTGCCGCTGTCCCATCACCGAATACTGTGTCCATATGACCTGTCAGGACAATGAACGGCTTACTTGCATCACCGTATTCAGCAACAAGCATATTGCCTGCCTTTTCGTATTCATGGAACCAGACTTTGAATCCGCATTTTTCCAGGAAATCTTTTACATCGCGGCCTACACCGTCGACGCCTGCCTTGTTTCCTGATCCGCAGTCTCTGTCTACCAGAAGCTTCCAGGTATCCACCATAGCTTCACGATTCTGATCTACCTTATCAAATAACTGAACAACATCTTCCATACTTCCCAGCCTCCTTGTGCTTATCCGCTTAGCGGCCTAAACTTTTATTCAAATTGATATGGCAGTTGCCTGGGTATGTAACCCGCAGCCACTATATCTATGATTATATGTCATCCTACTCTTTTTAAAAAGTGAAAATTGTAATAAGAGCCGACATTGTAAATAAATTTCATTTTATGATTTTTTCACATTCGCCCATGAAAAAAGCAGCCATAACGGCTGCGCTGATGTATTATTTCTTTGATCTTGGCTGACTCCGGGCTCTTGCAAGAAGCTGATACCTGTTTTCCACATGAAAATGATGCATCAATTCCTCGACATGGTAGCGGACCGTGCGCGGACTGATGTCGAGCGTTTCTCCGATTTCCTTATACGTTTTCCCATCGCAAAGTTCGGAAAGAATCTGCTTCTGGCGGCGCGTCAGATCGACATCTGTCTTGAATCTTTCCATCGCAAGAAGCGTCCTGGCATATTCGTAATTGGCCCGGCCGGCAGTAATGGCAAATTTTTCATCTTTGCCGACAGCAAACCAGGGATTGGACGCATGAATATGCGTGATGAAAATATGCTCCCCGTCTCTTCTCATCAGCATGGTCACTCTCTGCACTTCACTGATGACCAGTTTGTACTCCTGAGGCACATAGACATGGCATTCGCAAAGAACAAGGCCCGCGTTTTCCCCAATCATCTGCGTGTCATAACGGTCGCCGTCCGCCTTCATCATCGGAATTTCCTTACGAGCCTGCTTCTTGATGTAGTAATCCCGTGCTTCTGCCTCTGTGCGGTTGAATCCGGGCGCCATATATCCGATCCAGCTGAATCCCTGCGGATCTGCCAGATCAAGCAGCTCTTTTATGGTGGCTGACTTGTCATACCATTTATGAATAAAGTTTTTTGCAACGTCCGCGGACTTCTCCCGAAAGTCTTTATTATCCATTGGTTACTCCCCACAATCCAATATGTAACATAACGTACATTTTTCATTAATTTGCTTTATTTCTCTCTATTGTATCGAATTTGCACCAATAAGAGCACTGTCATTTATGACAGTGAGGATAATTTTGACCCTTAATCTTTTTTATAAGCCATTATGCATTATAAAAAGCTCTGACCAGGATTTGACCGAATCAGAGCTTTTATACTTATTTCAGGCAAATGAGCCCTTTTTAATCTTTCGCGATTCTTTTTATGAATTCACTGACAGCCGCAAGCCCGTTTTTCAAGGTTTCCCTGTCTGCAGCGTAGCCGATTCTCATGGAATGCGGTTCTTCGAAGCAGTCGCCTGGTGTAACGAATGCGCCTGTTTCATGATACATATCACGGCAGAAGTCATAGGAGTCCATAGGAAGATCGTAGTAGACAAGAGAAGTCGTACCTGCCTTCGGACGTACGTAGGAAACATGCGGTTCACTCTTGACCCACGCATCAAGGACGGAAAGGTTTTCACGGATCAGAGTCCTGTTGCGTGAAAGGATCTCATCTTTGTGGCTGAGAGCCAGAGCGGCAATCGTTTCATCAATCATGCCGCAGCTGATCAGATCATAGTCCCTGTGGCTCCTGCATGCAGCAAGAACAGATGGATCCTTTGTAGCAATCCAGCCAAGGCGTACACCGGCAAGGGATAATACTTTGGACATGGAGCTGACGGAAATGCCTTTTTCATAAAGATCCGCAGCAGAAGGAGACCAAACATCTTCCTGTGTGAGGTGGCGGTAAACTTCATCGACCATCAGGTGAGCGCCGCATTCCCTGGCGATTTCCACGATTTCCTTAAGAAGGGCTTCATCCATCAATGCACCGGTCGGGTTGTTAGGGTTATTGAGACAGATCATCTTGGTTCCCTTGACGGCAAGACGTCTGAGTTCATCAAGGTCAGGCAGGTAGTTCTTATCTTTTTCCAGATGCATGACTTTGACATCTGCGCCAAGCGATGCAGGAATGGAATACAGCTGCTGGTAGGTCGGCATGACGGAAATGACGCGGTCGCCCGGTTCCACGATTGAATAGAACAGATGGTGGTTTGCCCCGGCTGCGCCATGGCAGGTCACGATTTCATCTGTATTCACGGTCTTGTAAAGAGAAGCGATTCCTTTCAAAAGTTCCGGCTTGCTGTAGATATCCCCGTATGTCAGTCTTCTGGCACAGATATCATCCAGGAATTCCTTCTTGTCTGTATGAGTCAGTTCAAAAAGTTCATCCAGTGAAATGGAATCCACGCAGGTTTCCGCTATATTATATTTCGCACCGACTTCATACTCATTCATCCATTCTTCCACGGCAAATGGAGCAATTTTCATAACAATCCATCCTTTCATCAATGACCATCACTCAGAAAAAAAGGTGCTCCAAAATCTTCCTTGTAACGCCGAAGCGCCGTACCTACGGAAAATCTCGAAACACCTTTTTACGCCCCCATCCGGTGACAGGGACAGTGTGGATATACATTTATGGAATTAAGTTACCATATCCTGCATTTCTTTGCAAGTTCTTGCATCATAAATCCTATTTCAGACGCTGCGGACCGGTTTTTGCTTCTCTTTTTGAAAGCCATTCGCTCCACTTCATACGGTATCCCGTCTTGTGGTTCTGCTGTACATACTCATAGAAAGCTTTGATCATTCTGGCTTTCTCTTTGTAGTATGGATTCTTCCACTGGTTTGTGCCGTTGCCTTCGTAATTGACGATATTTCCGCCAATGGCATGCTGTCGTTCAAGAATTGTTTCCATCGGAAGCTGCGGGTTCCGCATCATGTCATACATGGCCATGAAGGCAGTCGTCCTTCCCTTTCCTGCTTCGCAGTGGAAATGAAGCCAGCTGTCTTTGGGCAGGCGTCTGTAGAGCGCAATCATCTGATCAATCGTATCCGGATCGGGCCAGATATGATCCGTGGCTGGAATGCGGACATAGCGGATGCCTAATTCGCGCGTCAGTTCTTTTTCCGTCGAAGCCTCAGAAACGGTCAGCGGCTGAAGGCGGTCTTCGCGCACTCTTGCCCCTGGCGGGCTGATCAGGATTGTCTTCCCCGGAAGGAAAGCAAATGTCCGGTTTTCTTCTGCCAGAATCTGATCGAGGCTCTTCCCGACATTACCCCAGTTCCTCTTGCCATACCGGCTCACAGCCTCGCCATTGGCAAAGCCATGCGTTTCCTGCTTGAGATCTATATCATAGATCGGACCGTTCGTATGCTTCCTGATTTCCTTGATCAATCCGCGGAATCCATCGGCGGAAGGCTGAGCGCTTCCTGAAATATGAAGAGCTTCAAGTCCCTGATACATCTTTTCCCCGGCATGTTTCTTGACAAAAGGATCAGAAGTGCTGCGGAAATTCACTGGAAATTTCTCTCCTACCGGCGCATCGAGCCTCCAGACTTTTGCTTCATAGGGAGTTCTAGCTGCATTGGCGTAACGGATATTGGGATTCAGAATGACCTGTGGTGCTGCCAGAACCATTTCCTGCTCAGCCGTCACGACTTCATGCGGTGCTCCTGCCAGATCAGCGGCATCTGCTGCGCCCCATCCCATAGAAAGGCAAAGGGAAACTGCGGCTCCCAAGTAAAGTAAACGTTTTGCTGCCCGGTTCATATACATCCCCCATTCCAAATTCCTGACTCTTACCAATCAATGCGATATTCTTACTACCAGTATACACTTTCGCCGCGAGGAAATCAGCAGGATTCATTGATGAAGGCCACAGCAGATTCCCGTATTAAACGCTTCAGCCTGAAGTGTTACAATAAAGACAGCCCGACGGAGCCTTTATTCGTATGTCTCCCATGAAAGCCATTTCTGTCATTTTTTGTTCAGGAGGGATGCATCATGAAAAACGGTATTTACACAGTCAGCCACGGCGCTCACATTTATTATGAAAGAGAAGGAAAAGGCCGCCCCATTGTTCTGATTCACGGCTGGGGATGCTCAGGCCGTTTCTACAAGAAAAATGTAGAAGGATTAAAAGACAGGTATGAAGTCATTACCATGGATATGAGGGGACATGGCCGGTCTTCCAAGATGCTTGACGGATACTCCATCGACCGCATGGCAAAGGACATCCATGAAGTCATTGAATACCTGGGACTGAAGGATGTCCTGCTCATGGGCTGGTCCATGGGCGGCCCGACCATGCTCTCCTACTGGAAGCAGTTCGGAAAAGACCGCGGCCATCTGGCTGGTCTTGGACTTATTGATATGACGCCATTCCCGTTCAGCCCGGGTGAATGGAATTCCCACAGCCTCAGAAATTACAATACGGAAGGTTTCAACCAGTTTGCAAAATCTATCCAGACCGACCATGCTGCTTTTGTCAAAGCATTCTCTCAGAATATTTTCCAGGGAGGAAAAATTCCGGAAGGATTTGACTGGATGAAGGATGAAATGATGAAACTTCCGGTTCCGATAGGAATTGCACTCTACTGTGATTACTGCTACAGCGATTACACTGACGTCCTTGGTACGATCACCGTTCCAACCATCGTTCTTTCCTCTAACAGCGGTATTTTCCCGCGGAGCATAGAACAGGGGACCTGGATTGCTTCCCAGGTTCCGCATGGGGAATTCGTTCCTTTCGAAAAAGGCGGACACCTCCTCTTCTGGATTGAATCCGAAAAATTCAACAAGGCAGTTTCCTCCTTCTTTGATAAAATCTAAACTTTCATAAGAAAAAGGATGCGAGATAATCATTCGTCTCACATCCTTTTTTGAATGCTTAAATGGCTGTTTACAACTCTTCCTTTTCCGGCCTTAAGAACAAAAGGATCAAAAGAACCGGCAGCCCCCATACGTAAGCAAAGGAATAACGGAAGGCATATCCCGCAGGCGTTGCGACAAGAAGCGTCGCGGTATTCAGTAAAAGCGGAAGTGCTGCAAGGATGCACCAGCTCCTGCGATCCGCATAGAATGCAGCCGACAGAAGAATCGTCAGCCAGAAGGCAAAGCCGGCTCCCAGAAACTGGCTTCCTTCATACTGGAAATTGGCAAGGAATGATTTCAATCGGGAAGGCATGGGAAAATTTCCTACGGCCATCCTGTCATTGTCCGCCGGAAGCATATGTTTCGTATTCTCATCGGTCAGAGCCCAGCCAAATCTGGACTGCACATCATAAGCGCCTGGAATCAAGGACCAAAGGCCATAGGTCTGTGTCATCCAGCCCTCCAAATATAAGCGCGGATTTTTCAATCCCGTATCTGCCCATGCAAGGAGGAATTCTTTCTTATGGTCATTCAGCCAGCCGCGTCTGAAATCATCATTCCACTTGACGTAATCAACCGTATATGGCTGGTAATCATTTTTCCAGTTTTCTTCAGGAAGGAGATGGTCCATCAGAAGAACCGTGCTCTCACTCCGGCTGCCGTCAAGCGCAAGCACTCTTCCCATCTGCTGCAGAGGGATTCCCATGCTTTCCTGAAAAAGAGGCTCCTCATTCATTTCATGAAGAATCATGCGGCCGGGGACAATTGAAATGACCAGGCAGCAAAGAATGACGGCCAGAATCCTTTTCCATGACGGGTTATGGTACATGAGAAAGGCCGCCATGAGAACAGCGGCAGCGGCGCCATTGCTTCGAAGAAGCATCAGACCAAGCGCGGCGGCTGTCAGAAGAATATACCTGCCTCTCTCCCATTTCTCTTTTCTTTTCGTGATAAAAAGCCACATCCATACTAAAAGGGCGGCAGAAAAAAGCCCGTCCCTGACAGCTGCGATAGCATAATTTCCAGACATCGGAAAGAGAAGAAAGTATAGGTAAAGAATGTACCCTGCATTTTCATCCACGTGCTCCTTCACCCAGAAGGAAAATCTTGTAAGCACGGCTGAGATGACAGCAAGCTGCAGACAGGAAAGGATAAAGATGGATACTTCCCGCGTGCCGAATAGCTTCCTTGCTGCTTCCGCTTCATACCCGTAAATGAGGGAATAGAGCCACGGAAACTGGACGCCCGCATATTTCGGATTATCCATCATGAATACCGTATCATTCATCCCGGGTGCCGGGTAGAATGCGAGAAGGAAAATCAAATCATAAAGAAACATGGTGCCAGCAAGAACAGGGAACCATTTCCGCCCCAGGTTTTTATGCGGCAGTATCCTTACGCAAAGGAGAAGCTGCACGAGACTCTGCATCAATGCAAAGCCAATGAAAGCAAAGAGAACGAGGAACGGGATATCTGACAGCGCCAGCACCGGATCAAGAGCAGAGCGCAGCAGTTCCTGATCATCCATCCGGAAAATCTTAATCGTATACCAGATGGCAATCCCTAGCGGAATCCCGCCAAAGAGGCTGGCCCTTCCCAGTCTTCCATGAATTGTCAGATAAGGCATGGCCGCCTCCTTTCAAATAATCTGTTATACCTTCAGGTTAAAATGTAATCCGCCGTTTCTCTGATACAGGTCTTAATCTTTCCAGTGCGTATACCCATCACCGCTTCTGTCCCTCGGCTCGGGAAATACTGCTTTCTCATCATGAATGGTATTTCGCATTGGTTCCATCGGAATGGTTTCCGTGTCTGCCCTCCAGTGCATCCTGCTGTAGCGGCCTTCAGGAAGGAACGGCAGCAAGAGGAAAAGCGGCATGCAAAGCGGGAAGAAATATACATAACGGAAAACAAAGGCGGCCGGCGCAGCAATCATCAGCGTCCCCCAGAGAAGACAGGACGGAAGAAGCACAAGGAATCTCGTGTACTGTCGTCTTCTGAAAAGAAGAAGTCCTATGCAAAGAGTAATCCACAGGCAGGTGCCCGCTCCAAGATAGCGGCTGTGATCCCACAAGTACGTGCCCAGGTTTTCCTGCGTCTTCGGATCAAAGAATTTCAGGATGGTTGCTGTATGATAGGCATTATTATGCTGCGGCGCAAGGCCGTTCTTCAGATCATTTTCCGAAAAGGCCCATCCGAATCTCGACTGCGTCATTTCGTCGGGTGCGGGGAATGCCCAGTATCCGTATGTGGCAAAAAGCCATGCTTCTACATATGTTTCTTTATTTCTCTCTCCTAATGATTTCCAAGCTTTCCAGAATTCATCCGGGTAGTTATTGAAGTAATAAAAATCGAAATTACTGTTCCATTTGATCAGATCTGCCGTAAACGGATCGTACCAGGTCTTGATCTGTTCAGGCATCATCATACGGATCGTGTAGTTTTCCTCCGCTTTTGTCAAAGGCGCCCCCACTGCCACGGTCCTTGAATACTGCTGAAGCGGAATCCCCACTCT
>NZ_FR896378.1:0-14754 GCF_000435155.1 Dialister sp. CAG:357
GAATCGATTTACACAAAACTCTTGACACACCCCATAATTCTATAGTATGTAATATGGAAATAAATTACAAGTTAGTGTAGAATAAAAAAGAGATTTATATTTTAATTGGAGGGTGATTATAAATGGCAGAAGAAATCAGAGTGAACGGAAAAGCTGGCAAATTTGAACAGTACACACAGGAAAAGAACATGAATTTCTTCAATAAGAATGAACTTCATGATGAAGCAGGCACTGTTGTTTTCCAGTCTAACATTAAAGTAGAAGGCCAGACAATCCCTGTAGGAATCATTACCGATAACACGATTTATACGATTATCCGTGTTCAGGTAGGAAGCGGACTTGTAAAAGAAGGAAATAAGGCAAAATTCCTGGAATACATCAACAACCTGAACAGAAGCTATAAAGTATTCAAGTATGTGGCAGCTGAAGATGGTTCTTTGTTCCTTGATGCATGCCTGCCAAGCACAAATGAAAGCTTTGATGCTGACATCGTGCGCGTTGTCCTTGATGTTATTGTTGACCATTTGACACAGGAATACAAAAATATCATGAAGGAAGCTTGGGAATAAAAGAATAAGCTTATCAATGAAGGACCCCGGGGGAAGCGGGGTCTTTTATTATGCCGTTTTAATTTTGAGAATGATAATAAAAAATAGAAATTGAGAATAAAAGGTGATAGAATAAAAAAGAATATACTTGAACTGAGGAAATCATATGAATACGGATAAATACAAGTGGCATATTCTAAATTCCTTAAATAAGACGGAAACAGGAGTGCCTGAATTTTCCAAAAAATATAATATAACTGAAGAACTAGCTAAGATACTGATGAATCGCGGAATAGATGATGAGTCTAAGTTATCCCACTACCTATTTGATTCTGCTGCAGATCTGGGAGATCCATTCCTGATGAAGGGAATGCCTGAAGCAGTCGACAGGATTCTGCGCGCGATAGATGGCAGGGAGAAAATCGTTATTTATGGCGATTATGATGTGGACGGGATTACCTCGACATCGATTCTATACCGGGGGCTTAAGAGCCTTAAGGCCGATGTCGGCTTCTATATTCCTCATAGGGAATCTGAAGGATACGGGCTTAACGCGAAAGCTGTCGAAAAATTAGCCAATGATGGCTTTAAGCTGTTAATTACAGTGGACTGCGGGATCAGCTCGGCAGACCTGATCAAGGAATTCCAGGGGAAGATAGATATCATAGTTACCGATCATCACACGCCTCCGGAAAATCTTCCGCAGTGCATTGCGGTTTTGAATCCTCACCAGTCTGACTGCGGTTATCCATATAAAGAATTGGCGGGATGCGGAGTCGCATTTACTCTTTGCAGAGGACTCATGCTGAAAAAATATGGAGTCAGTTATACAGATAATATAGAACTGGCCGCTCTTGGCACTATAGCTGATGTAGTATCCCTGACAGGGGAGAATCGGATTATAGTTAAAGAAGGCATGAAAAGATTCTTGTCCACTCCGGTAAAGGGGCTTTTTGCTTTAATTCAGGCTGCCGGGCTTATAAAGGATACGACACAAAGCATTACTCATGCGGATCAGATTTCTTTCGGCCTTGCACCACGCCTCAATGCGGCCGGGAGAATATCGCATGCCAAAGAAGGCGTCGAGCTCATGATCACAGATTCGACGCAGGAAGCACAGCAGCTGGCTGAAAGGCTGTGCAGTACAAATGTCACGAGACGGGAAATAGAAAAAGACATCTGCACGCAGGTGGAAGAACGTATAAAACAATTAGGCATTGAAAAAGACATGGCGATCGTTGTAGACGGTCCTAATTGGCATCCGGGCGTTATCGGAATTGTAGCTTCCCGTATCCTGGATGAACTCCATCGCCCGGTTCTGGTGATTACTGTTAATGACGGGATCGGTAAAGGATCCTGCAGAAGTATACCGGCATTTAATATTTATGAAGCCCTCGCAGCGCAGTCAGATCTTCTGATCCAATTCGGAGGCCACAAAATGGCAGCCGGCTTTTCTATCAAGGCTGAGAATATTGAAGAGTTCCGGAAGCGGATGAATGAGTACGCAAAGGAACATCTGACAGAAGAAGACTGCATACCGGTTTTGGATATTGAAGAAGTGATTCCGGTAGAAAAATTAACGGTAGATTTCGTTAAGTCATTAGACTTATTGGAACCATGCGGCTGCGATAACCCAAAGCCTTTATTTGCTTCAAATAACATTTTTGTTGAGACCGCCAGATACATAGGCGCAGACAAGCGGCATTTTAAATGTCAGCTGGGGAAAAATTCCGATCTTATTGATGCTATATTCTGGGGAGCCGGAGAACCGCAGCCATGCAGAGCCGGAGACAATATTAATATAGTCTTTGAACCGGAAATCCATGAATGGTATGGTGAACACGTCCAGCTGATCTGCAAAGATATACGGGTAGACAAGAAAAGAATAATAACCAGGGATTTTCTGGCAGACGTGTATCGCAAAATCAGGAGTATA
Organism: Dialister sp. CAG:357; assembly: GCF_000435155.1. Classification (NCBI taxonomy): domain Bacteria; kingdom Bacillati; phylum Bacillota; class Negativicutes; order Veillonellales; family Veillonellaceae; genus Dialister; species Dialister sp. CAG:357. Next base: position 2,485 of record NZ_FR896378.1, read on the forward strand.
CTACGGGAACCTCGCCTGGCAGAAGACGTTAAGCGGCTCCTGACAGAAGGAACCGGATTCGATGCTGCTGATATTGATATAGCGCTGGCGGTGTTTGAAGAATTGCGGTTAATATCCAGATATAATTTCGATGGTGAAGAATTCTATCAGTTCCAGATGGTCAATAAAAAGATGGATTTGCTCTCATCTTCGGTATACAGAAGGCATATGCGCTAAGGAGAGGATATTATGGATAAAAATATCGAAAAAGACGGAACGCAGGCAGTGACGGAGCAAGAGAATGTACGCACTCCGGTCAGCAAGAACGTTAATACCAAAGCGGCAGTCTTCAATAAGAACCTGAATGAAGAGACGATACATACAGATGCGTCTGCCTCGACTCTGGCAGAGTTCCTGATTCATCAGGATGAATATGTAAAAAAACAGCATGAAAAGAAAGATTTTGCCGGAGAAGAAGCAGCAGAGTACCAGAAGCTGATTGATAAGGTCAAGACGTACATAACTGACAAGAAAAGTCTTGAAGCCATCAGAGAGGCATATGAACTTGCAGACAAAGCACACAGCGGACAGATCCGGGCTACCGGAGAACCATATATTGTCCATCCTCTCGCAGTCGCATATATTCTGGCTGAACTCGAAATTGATACGCAGGGAATCATTGCGGCACTCCTTCATGATGTAGTGGAAGACACGGATTACACACTCGATGATATAAAAATGCTCTTCGGAGATGAAGTTGCGTTTCTTGTAGACGGTGTCACGAAACTTTCTCAATTCCATTACAAGGATAAGGAAGATCAGCAGCTGGAAAACTTCAGGAAAATGTTCCTGGCGATGGCTAAGGATATCAGAGTTGTCGTTATAAAACTGGCTGACAGACTTCACAATATGCGTACGCTCGGCGTATTCCGCAAGGACAAGCAGCAGCGTATAGCAAGAGAAACGATAGAAATATATGCTCCTCTGGCTCACCGTCTTGGTATTTACAATATCAAATGGGAGCTGGAAGATCTGTGCTTCCATTACCTGCATCCGGATGAATATTATGACCTTGTCCGTCAGATGAAGCAGAAGAGGAAGGCCCGTGAAGAAATCGTTAATGATACGATGAGAGTCCTTCACGAAAACATAGAGAAGGCCGGAATCCAGGCAACAATAACGGGAAGACCGAAGCATTTTTACAGCATATATAAGAAAATGAAGAGGGATGGCAAGGACTTATCCCAGATTTATGATCTGTATGCAGTCAGGGTTATTGTCGATACGATTCCGCAGTGTTATGCAATTTTGGGAATTGTGCATACGCTTTGGAAACCGCTGCCTAACAGGTTCAAGGATTATATCGCTGTTCCTAAGCCTAATATGTATCAGTCCCTCCATACAACAGTCATCGGTACTAAGGGACAGCCGGTTGAAATCCAGATAAGAACATGGGAAATGCATCATATTTCTGAATATGGTGTAGCAGCCCACTGGCGCTACAAGGAAGGGAAACAGGCCGGTTCAAAGGATTTTGATACGAAAATCAGCTGGCTCCGCAGGATTCTCGAATGGCAGGATACCAGCAATCCGAAAGAGTTCATGAATGCATTGAAACTCGATGTATTTTCAGACGAGGTATTCGTATTCACACCAAAAGGTGATGTCACCAATCTGCCTAAAGGGTCGATCCCGATCGATTTCGCATATAGGATTCATACGGAGGTCGGCAACAGATGTGTTGGGGCAAAAATAAATAATAAGATTGTCCCGCTCGATACAAAACTCAAGAATGGCGATATTGTTTCGATTATAACATCAAAGACGGGAAAACCTAGCTATGACTGGATCAATATGGTTGGGGCAGCTGATAGTAAAGCTAAAATCAGGAGCTGGTTCAAGAAGGAAAATAAACCGGAGAATATTGCCCGCGGCCAGGAGCTTCTGATCCAGGAAGCAGACCGTCTTGGATTTGAATGGAAGAAACTGACACAGAAGAACAGGCTTGAAGATATTGCCAAAACTTTCAATAATATTACGGAAGAGGATCTTCTTGCATCTGTAGGATATGGTGGAATCCCATCCAAGAGCGTCATACTCAAGCTTGCCGAAGTATACAAAAAAGAACTGAATGCACAGAAAAATACTGCGCAGAAAACGGCAAAAGATCTTGAAAACCTGAAAATGCGCAGCGTAAAGACCAGATCCAACAGCGGCATTCTCGTAAAAGGAGAGGAAGGTCTTGTCGTACATTTGGCCAAGTGCTGCAATCCGGTACCTGGTGATAACATAGTAGGCTTTGTTACAAGGGGAAGGGGCGTATCTGTACACTGTGTGGACTGCCCGAATGCTGTTAATTTCCCTGACAAGGACCGGATGATTGATGTATCCTGGGAAGATCAGTCTGGCGGAGTTTTCCTTGTAACCATTGAAGTTATCAGTTATGACCGTACAGGTTTGATGGCAGATATTCTGGCGGCACTGACTGAAATGAAGTTGTCAGTTTCTTCTGCAAATGTAAAAGTAGAAAATAGTGGTATGGCTGTAATGAATCTGGGAATCCAGATCAAGGATCTCCAGCAGCTTGATTATATTATGACAAAAGTCAGACGAATCAAGGGCGTTCATTCTGTACGCCGTATGAGATCAGCACAGCAGGGAGGGGCCTGAATTATGAGAGCAGTCGTACAACGATGCAATTGGTGCAAAATCACTCTTGAAAACGGAGAAGTCTCCGAAACGGGAAAGGGACTAGTCGTTCTTCTTGGGGTCGGTAAGGAAGATAATGATAATGATGTAAATTATATTGCCGATAAAGTTATGAATATGAGAGTTTTTGAAGATGAAAACCAGAAAATGAATCTTTCTCTCAAAGATGTGAATGGAGAGCTTGCCATTGTATCGCAATTCACTTTATATGGTGATATGAGAAAAGGGAGACGTCCCAGTTTCTTTGAAGCGGCAGCTCCGGAACGTGCCAATGAATTATATAACCAGCTCGTTGAGAGGTGCAGAGATTCCGGAGTGCATGTCAAGACAGGAGAGTTTCAGACCTATATGAAAATCAATCTGGAGAATGACGGACCTGTTACGATTCTCCTGGACAGCAAAAGGAATTTCTAATATTCCTTTGAAAGGAGAATACCAGTGAAAATTGAATATATGACTCTTGGGCCGTTTGCGACAAACACTTATATTGTTTATGATGAAAAAACTTTACATGGTGTAGTAATAGACCCTTCTTTTTCACCAGATAAATATATCAGCGAATTGAATGACAAGAAAATAATCTTGGAATCCATTCTCCTGACGCATGCACATGTGGATCATCTGGCAGGTTTGAATCAGCTGCGGGAAGCTTTTCCTGATGCCAAGTTTTACATGGATAAAAGAGACGAGGAGCTTCTCCGTGATCCGAATATGAATTTATCTGATTTTCTGCCGGAACCCATTGTCTGCAAGCCTGCAGATGTATGGGTCAAAGACAGAGATATAATCAAGACCTGCGGGCTGGAATTTACAGTTCTTGATACCGCCGGTCATACGCCGGGAGGGATTTCCTTCTATCTGAAAAATGAGGGAATCGTTTTTACCGGGGACTCGCTGTTCCAGGGGTCCATTGGACGAACTGATTTCCCCGGCGGGAATCTGAAAGAATTATTGACAAATATCATGCAAAATCTGTTCCAGCTGCCTGATTCGGTCCGCGTGCTTTCAGGGCATGGCGAGATAACGACAGTGGGTTATGAAAAAGAAAGCAATCCTTTTTTTCAGGAGGGATTTTAAATGAGGTGGGGCGCTGAGTTTTGGCTTCGTGTTGTTATTGTAGCCATGTTTTGCGTTTTAATAATTAAAGCACCTATAGTTTTATTCCCATTCATTACTTCTTTAATTATTACTATTCTTTTAACGCCTCTGGCCCGCTTTATTTATAAAGGAGCAGGGCGCCTGGGAATAAAACGTTTTCCTTATGATGCAGCTATCCTGATATCATTTGCAGTTTTTGTTGCGGTCATATATCTTATTGCAGTTCATGTGTTTGTTCCGTTCATCAAGGAATTCAGGGAATTTATAAAAAGTGTTCCGGGGATGCTTGATACGGCACAGCTTGCCATACCGGAAATCGAACGCCAGTACCAATTGGATTTACTGCCGCCAGAGGCCAAAAATCTGATATCAAGATTTGTTCAGGATGTAGGGGAATATACATTAAAGCTTGCACAATTCAGTCTTTCCGCGATTTTCAGTTTTGCCAGCACGATTATTGAGCTGATCGTCGTACCATTTGTCACATTTTATATGATGAAAAAAGGAGGCGCTTTTATTTCTTCTTTCATCGGTATATTTCCTGACAGATATCATGCACACCTGACACAATTATTCAGAGAAATCCATTTTGTGCTGAATGCGTATATAAGAGGGCAGCTCCTTCTTTCCATATTGATGTCCATCGTTGTTTTCCTTGGCATGTGGTCCATGAACATACCGTACCCGCTTGTGATTGGCTTCCTTGCCGGAATTGTTGAAATGATTCCGCTGATCGGACCGATTATCGGAGCGGTACCCCCGGTGCTCCTCGGACTTCTGCAGGGGACGGGAGTCATGTTCCAGGTTATAATTTTTTATATCATTGTTCAGCAGCTTGACGGACACTTTGTGATGCCGAAATTAATGGGCAGCATTATTGATGTACATCCGGTTGCCATCATCGCCGGTGTGCTTGTGGGTGGGCATTTATTCGGTGTTGTTGGAATGATGATATCAGTTCCTCTTGTTGCAGTACTTCAGGTTTTACTGCGGCATATGTGGTTCTATGATAGATACAGAACGATGAGGTAGGAGACAGGTTATGAAAAAAGCAACCGTAATGAGCACGCTTAAGAAGAAAATAAAAGAGCATCAGTATAAATTCACGACGCAAAGGAAGATTGTGCTTCAGGCGTTTCTGGACAGCAAAGAGAACCATATGAGTGCTGAGGACGTATATGAAATCGTACATGAAGAAAATCCTGCGATTGGTTTGGCAACTGTATATCGTTCTTTGGAACTGTTTACATCTTTGGAATTGCTCAAGAAGCTGGACTTTGGTGACGGCAGAAGTCGGTATGAATTGAACGATAAAACAATTACGCATTCCCATCATCATCTGATTTGTCTGGGATGCGGAAAAGTTGTTGAATTTTCGTATGATTTCCTGAACGATGTCAAGGATAAAATACAGAAAGAAAATGGATTTAATATCGTAGATTACCAGTTGAAATTTTATGGCTATTGCAAGGATTGCATAAAAAAGGCAAATAATAATAAAGGATGACTGCATAATGAGCAGTTAAAATTTGCCAATGAAGTATAGAAAATGATACAATTCAAATGTTAATCTCTAACGAATAAATCTTAGTAGTAATATTTTAAAGAGGTGTCGTGCAAAGATGCAGGCGTTAAAAGGGACCCATGACATTTTACCCAGTGAAGTGTATAAATGGGATTATATGGAAAGCGTTATACGAGACGTATGTGCTCGCTATGGATACAAAGAGATTAGAACACCTATCATTGAAGCAACTGAACTTTTTCAGCGCGGAATTGGGGACTCGACGGATGTCGTATCTAAAGAAATGTACACATTTCTTGACAGAGGCAACAGATCTGTAACACTGAGACCTGAAAATACAGCTTCTGCAGTCCGTGCATTCCTGGAACATAAACTGTATGCTGACCAGCAGGTTCATAAGATGTTTTATATTGGATCAATGTTCAGATATGACAGGCCGCAGGCAGGGAGATACAGAGAATTCCATCAATTCGGGCTGGAAGTACTGGGAGCATCTTCTCCGCTGGCTGATGCTGAAGTTATTGCCATGGCTTGTGAAATATTCCATAAGCTTGGATTAAAAGACCTTGATCTTCATATCAATTCAATCGGGGATAAGAATTGCCGTCCTGCATACAGGCAGAAATTGATTGATTTCTTCATGCCTAAAGTTGATCAGTTATGTGATGACTGCAAGGAAAGGCTTCTGAAAAATCCGCTCCGCATATTAGACTGCAAGGAAGAAGGCTGCAAGGCTGCATCTGTTGGAGCGCCTGTGATTACCGATTATCTTTGTGAAGACTGCAATACCAAATTCGAAGCAGTCAAAAAGTATCTGACTGCTTTAGGAATCGATTATACGGTAGACCCCAAGCTTGTCAGGGGATTGGATTATTATAACAACACCGCTTTTGAAATTCAGTATCCGCCTCTTGGCGCACAGAGCGCTGTTTGCGGCGGAGGCAGATATGATGGTCTGGTTGAAGAAATGGGCGGGCCGTCCACTCCTGGAATCGGATTCGCCATCGGTCTTGAAAGACTGCTGCTCGCTTTGGAAATGCAGAATCTGATTCCTGCTCCGCAAAGCGCACATAAAGTTTATATTGCTTCTTTAGGACAGGATGCAGTCATTGAAGGAATAAAGATCCAGCATCTGCTCCGCTCTGAAGGAGTGATTGCGGAAATGGATCTTCAGGATAAGAGCCTGAAGGGACAGATGAAGCAGGCAGGCAAATCAAAAGCTGATTTTGCAATTATCATTGGCAGCAATGAATTGGAAGAAAAAGCTGCAACCGTTAAAAACATGAATAATGGGGAACAAAAGCAGGTTCCTTTCGATAATGTTGCTGAATATATCCTTTCAGCTTTGAAAAACAATTGATAAATCTGGCCTAAGCCATCATTTATATATTATTAATGGAGAGGTGTTTGAATATGGAAACAATGGCAGGTATGCATCGATCCTGCGGATGCGGTCATGTAACAGAACTTGACTATGGCAAAGAACTTACATTAGCTGGATGGGTTAATACACGAAGAGATCATGGCGGATTGATCTTTATTGATCTTCGTGATCGCAGCGGGATTGTACAGCTGGTCATGAGTCCACAGTATGGTGAGGAAGCTTTCCATAAGGCTGAATCCGTACGCAGTGAATATGTTCTTGCAATTAAGGGAAAAGTAAGAGCAAGAAGCGAAGATACAATCAACCCGAAGATGAAAACAGGCAAAGTTGAGGTTGTAGTAACTGAACTTCGCATTTTGAATAAATCCAAGACTCCTCCATTCTACGTTGAGGATGGAATCGATGTAGATGAAAACGTTCGCCTGAAGTACAGATACATTGATTTGAGACGTCCGGAAATGCAGAATAACCTGATCATGCGTCATAAGATTGTTCATGAAATGAGAACATTCCTTGACAAACATGATTTCCTTGAAATTGAAACCCCGATGCTTACAAAGAGCACACCGGAAGGCGCACGCGACTATTTGGTTCCCAGCCGTGTCAACTTGGGCAAGTTCTATGCACTTCCTCAGTCACCACAGCTCTTCAAACAGCTTCTGATGGTGTCTGGATTTGAAAGATATTTCCAGGTTGCACGCTGCTTCAGAGACGAAGATCTGCGCGCTGACAGACAGCCGGAATTCACTCAGCTGGATATGGAACTTTCCTTTGAAGATCAGGACTTCATCCTTGATCTGATGGAACACATGATGCAGACGGTTTTCAAGAATGTTTTAGACATTGATATCCAGATTCCGTTTAAACGTATTAAATGGGATGATGCAATGAATCTTTACGGATCTGATAAACCAGATCTGAGATTTGATATGCATTTCTATGATGTATCTTCTTTATTGGTCGATACAGGATTTAAGGTATTCCGTTCTGTTCTCGATAATGGCGGCGTAGTCAAGGCTATTAATGTTAAGGGCTATGCAGGCATTCCACGCCGTGAATTAGACGGACTTGTCGATTATGTTGGAAGATATGGCGCAAAGGGCCTTGCATGGATCGGATTCAATAACGACGGCAGCCTGAAATGCCAGATTACCAAATTCCTCGGCGAAGAAAAAATCAGAGAAATTGGCAAGGCCTGCGAAGCAGAACTTGGCGATTTGATCCTTATTATTGCTGATAAGCCGAAGGTAGTAGCTCAGGCTTTGGGCGAACTGCGCCTTGAAATGGGACGCAGAATGAATCTGATTGATCCGAACGAATTCTGCTTCCGCTGGGTTACCGATTTCCCGATGTTTGAATACAGCGAAGAAGAACATAGATATGTAGCTGAACATCATCCTTTCACTGCACCGCGTGATGAAGACATTCAGTATCTCTCCACTGATCCGTCCAAGGTATATGCTAAAGCTTACGACATGGTTCTCAATGGTGTCGAAGCCGGCGGCGGAAGCCTCCGTATCTATCAGGAAGATCTGCAGGAGAAGGTATTTAAGGCAATTGGAATTACCGAAGAAGAAGCTCAGCAGAAATTCGGATTCCTTCTTGATGCATTCAAGTATGGTGCACCGCCGCATGCAGGCATTGCACTCGGCCTTGACAGACTCGTTATGCTGATGCTTCATCTGGAATCTATCCGCGACGTAATTGCATTCCCGAAGACACAGAGCGCTATTGATCCATTGACACAGGCTCCATCTTATGTTGCTGACAAACAGCTGAAAGAACTGCACATTAAAGTTGAAACGAAGAAAGATAAAGAAAAAGATCTTTTTGAAGACGATTAAGACTGAATGTGCTCATCTTGTAAATTCACAGATGATTTGTTAAACTATATGTAAGTAAAGAACCCTGCTGTGCACGTGCAGCTTTATATTTTGAACCAACACCTTTACCTAGGGAGTTCGGATTTGGATGGAAATAGTCTATGCCCCTTTTGGGGGACAGATGAAACTCTTCAAGAGAACACCCACCTGCAATTATGCAGACTCAAAATACGGCAATTAACGACATGGTGGGGTATGGATACTAATACCGTCAAGATTATCTTGGCGGTATTTTTATTTTGCATTTTACTCTCAATAATGGCATACTATACTAAACAGATGTTTTCTCACGAATGGATGTTTTAACTTTCATTCTTTAACGGTATGAACAGTCTTGAATGTTGAGGCATTATAATGGATTCACTATTTGATCTAGACCAGAATGACCACATGAAATTTGCACCTCTTGCAGAGAGGATGCGGCCTAAGAAGTTGTCCGATGTCGTAGGACAGGAGCTTGCTGTCGGCCCAAATTCATTTCTAGCTAAGATGATTCAAAAGGACATGGTTCCTTCCATTCTGCTATTTGGGCCTCCCGGCTGCGGAAAGACCACGATTGCTACAGTCATTGCCAATATAACTAAAAGCAAGTTTGTGAAATTGAATGCGACTGCCAGCGGCATAAAGGAAATCAGGGATTTGGCCAAAAGCGCGAAGGATGAGCTTCAGTTTTATCAGAGACGCACTATTGTTTTTGTTGATGAAATTCATCGTTTCAATAAAGGACAGCAGGATATTCTGCTGCCATATGTTGAGGATGGAACATTTATATTAATCGGCGCAACGACCGAAAATCCTTATTTTGAGATCAATGCACCGCTTTTATCAAGATTAAGGCTGATCCGCTTAAAAGCACTGGATGAGGAAAGCATTGTTGAAATACTTGAACGGGCACTCAATGACAGGGAGCGGGGACTTGGAAAACATGGCTACCATGTTTCGAGGCCCGTATTGAAAATGGTAGCTTCCTATGCTTCAGGGGATTCACGCGCAGCGCTCAACTTATTAGAGCAGGCAACGGCACTTCTTGAGGACAATGGAACGCTTACAGAAAAGGAACTCAAGGAGCTGGCGGGCGAAAAGATACTCAACTATGATAAAAACGGGGATTATCATTATGATGTTGTCTCAGCCTTTATAAAAAGCATGCGCGGCAGTGATCCGGATGCTGCACTCCATTATCTGGCCAGAATGATCAACAGCGGGGAGAAACCCTCATTCATTTCAAGAAGAATCATCATCTGTGCTGCTGAAGATGTCGGCCTGGCTGATCCCAATGCATTGACCGTTGCAGTGGAAGCTGCAAAAGCGGCTGAATTTGTTGGATTTCCAGAGGCACAGATTCCTTTGGCAGAAGCTGTCTTATACATATGTCTTGCACCTAAGAGCAACAGCGCTGTTATGGGGATCATGGCAGCTTCCGCAGAGGCGGGGAAACGGTCCGACTGGTCGATTCCTGATTACCTGAGAGATGCTCATTATGCGGGCGCCGCGAAATTAGGTCATGGCAATGGATATTTATATCCACATGATTTTGGAGGATGGGTGGAGCAGGAATATATGCCAAGTGAACTTAAGGGGCATGTTTATTATTCACCGGGAAAGAACGGTATGGAGTCTTCGCTTGAAAGCAGATGGAATAATTTTAGACGGAAAAACAAATAATGATTAGGAGCGGATTTTTTCTATTATGCGAAATAAAACTCAGAAAAAGAAAGATGTACAGTTAAAACAGAATAATAGAAATTATGAGATAACCGGAATTATAATGCTTCTTTTTGGTGTCTTTTCTTTTGTGAGCCTGGCCAACTACAATACGGGAATTCTCGGGAGCTGGGCAAATAATGGACTCCATTTCTTATTTGGCATGGGAGCTTTTTTGTCTGTTTTGGTTATCATATTCATGGGTGGTTATTATGTTTTAACAGCAAAGCCATTTCATTCAAACCGCTATTTTTACTACTTTGGAGTTTTGTTTTGCTTATGTTTGTCGCTGATTCATCATTTCTTTGTGCCAATAGGAGAGGAATTTGGTATTTCGAATCTCCTTGAGTATGGCGGTGCCATTGGCTCTGCCATTTCCTGGGCACTTCATATCTCGGTCGGGGAAATGGGTACGTCTATCATTCTTGTCGGAGCCATAGTGATTGATATTTTACTCCTGACACATTGGTCGGTATCCAATGGAGCCAGGAAGGTGGGCGTGAAAGCACAAAAAATAGGCTTAAAAACAGAGCAAAAACTGGAAGATGCTGCATCTTACTGGAAGCAGAAAAGGGCACAGATCAATGCAGAGAAATCTGCTGCCAGACTGGAACCATTGGAAGAAAGCAGGGGTGAATTCATTTACAAGAAGTCAGGAAATGAAACACCGGATGATGAAGAAAAGAGCGCAGATTTTTCAGCTAAAGATGATGAGCCGATACCAGACGATATTGCAGAACTGCTTAATTCCGAAGAAAGTAGTTCACCCGTACAGGCCGAACAAAATGGTCCTGATTTGAAGCCTATAGATGAAGAAAATATGCCTTTTGAGGCAACTCGAATAGAGCCTGTAGAAACAGAAAAGGAAGCTAAAGAAGTGTCCGCAGGACAAGAAGGTCAGGAATCTGAAGCTGCGGAGAATCAAAAACCAAATGGCGGCCTGCATGCCGATGAGCATCTTCCTGATAAGTCCAAAGTCATCAGCAGTTCTGATCAAAAGAATACAGATGAACCGGCTGCTCAGGAATATGTGTTCCCGCCGCTGTCACTGCTGCATACGGATGGTCCGGTGCATGCCAAACAGGATGATATCCAGCATAAGGCCAAAATCATTGAATCTACGCTGGCAAGCTTTGGCGTGGGTGCAAAAGTAATCAATGCCAGTGTCGGGCCGACTGTCACAAGATTTGAACTCAAACCCGAAATCGGTGTAAGAGTCAGCAAGATCGAAGGTTTGTCAAATGAACTTGCTATGGCACTTGCAGCCACACATATCCGCATCGAGGCACCAATTCCAGGTAAATCAGCAGTTGGAATAGAGATACCAAACAGCAAAATTATTCCTGTACCTCTCAGGGATGTTCTTGCAAGTGATGAATTCCAAAAGGGGAAGGGACATATTCTGGTTGCCTTAGGGAAGGATATCACGGGAAAACCAGTTGTTACTGATTTATCAAAAATGCCGCATTTGTTGATTGCAGGTTCTACAGGGAGCGGCAAGAGCGTATGCATTAATTCCATCATCACAAGTATTATTTATAAGAGCAAGCCAAGCGACGTGAAATTAATGCTGATCGATCCAAAGGTCGTTGAGCTCAGTGTCTATAATGGAATTCCGCACCTTCGTACGGAAGTTGTCACGGATATGAAGAAAGCACAGGGAACGCTGAATTGGGCTGTGCGTGAAATGGAATCAAGGTATCAGCTTTTTGCCGGCAGTAAAGTCAGGAATATTGAAGGTTATAATAATCTGAATCCTGATAAGAAGATGCCTTATATTCTGATCATAGTCGATGAATTTGCCGATTTGATGAACGTAGCGGCCAAAGAAGTTGAAGTCCTGATCCAGAGACTTACACAAAAGGCAAGAGCAGCCGGAATCCATCTGATACTTGCGACACAGCGCCCGTCTGCTGATGTCATTACAGGGGTTATCAAGTCTAATATCCCAAGCAGAATTTCCTTTATGGTGGAATCCAATCTGAACT
>NZ_FR896378.1:14785-32662 GCF_000435155.1 Dialister sp. CAG:357
TCCAGAATCATCCTTGATGAAGGGGGCGCTGAATCGTTACTTGGAAAGGGTGATATGCTGTTTAAGCGCGCAGGCGCGCTCAACCTTGTAAGAATCCAGGGCGCTTTTATTCCCGATGAAGAAGTTGAGAACGTTGTCAATTATGTGAAGAACGAGTGCCTGAAGCAGGAATCTGAGCCTGTAAAGTATGAACCGATTGATTTGTCCATTCCTGAAAAATCTTCGAATGAGGCGAATGCGGAAGATATGATGGATGATCTGCTGCAAGAGGCTTCCGAATGGGTTTTAGACACCAAACGTGCATCCGTATCTGCTCTTCAGAGAAGATTCCGTATCGGATACACGCGTGCGGGCCGGCTTATGGACTCCATGGAGAAAATGGGAATCGTTGGACCTGCAGAAGGTGCCAAGCCGCGTGAAATCCTGATGACTAAAGATAAAGTATCTGAAATGTTTATGAATATAGAAAATTCTAAGGAAGAAGAACAACAATAGCTCTATTGCTGCGGATTGCTATTAGTAATTAGCTGCTGGAGATGGTATGATATAATTCTTATTGGGAATCGGGGTGAAAAATATGAAGCGTCTGCTTTCCGTTATCCTGTTTCTGATACTTGCGGGGGCGGCATTTCTGGGCATTTTCCAATATGCAAAAAATCAGGAAAACCTGAAAAAACAGAGATCTGATACCACGGAAAAAGTCGTAGTATATACCGATTTGCAGTCAGGAATGCTGGAACCGCTGAATGCGCCTTTCTATAAGGAAACCGGAATGAAACTGGATATCGTATATTTGACCTCGAATCAGATGGTGCAGGGATCTTCAGATTCTGATAAAATACCCGATGTCTATATCACATCCCAGGATTCTCTGGTCAAATTGAAAGATAATAAAATGTTAGAGCCATATTTTTCATCACGCACAGATACAGCTTTGAATGTTTTTCGTGATGATGATTCATACTGGACAGGCATCTGGATAGATCCGGTTATATTTGCAGTCAATAAGGATTTCTTTTTAAAGCATCCTGCATTCAGCTATACCTGGACAGAGGTGCTTACCAGGAAATCAGTTCAGTTATCAATGACAGATTTCATTGCTGCAGATATGGCTGAAGACCTGCTTATGTGCATGGCAGAACATTTCGGTATCAATGAAACCTTCCAGCTTTTATACCAGGCACAGGGGCATGTAGTTCAGTACGGCAAGTATCTGTCTACTCCTTCAAGAATGGCTGCCATGGGAAAATGCGATATCGGTATCTCGGGGCTTAATGAAACGCTTCGTACAAGAAATGAGAACATGCCCGTTACTATTATTTATCCGGAAGATGGTTCTCCATGGTATCTTTATGGAGCAGGTCTTTCAAAAAGCAGCCTGAATCCGGACCGGGGCAGACAATTCATAGAATGGCTGCTTAATCCGGAAGGATACAAGAAGATAATGGAACAGAATCAATATTATTATGTTTATGTTAATGATGAAGATATGAAGCCGGACGTTATTGGCGGAGATCTTCGCTTCTGGGATTTGAAAAAGATGTATTTTGATGAAGGGAAAAAGGATTTGCTCAACCAATGGGCTGACAAAATTCGTTTTGGAGGAACAAATAATTGACAGTTAAAACTTTAGGAGTTGTAAGCTTAGGCTGCTCTAAGAATCTCGTTGATACGGAAATGATGGTAGGCATTCTTGAAAAAGATGGCTACAAAATGGTAGATGATCTGGATGATGCACAAGTCATTTTTGTAAATACTTGTACGTTTATTGATGCAGCCAAAGAAGAATCCATACAGACGATTTTGCAGGCAGCTGAATATAAGAAGTCGGGCATTTGCGAAAAATTGGTTGTGGCAGGCTGTCTTGCACAGCAATACAAGAAGAGCCTCAGCGCTGAACTGCCGGAAGTGGATATTTTCATCGGAACCGAATCATGGCAGCTTATTTCCGAAGCATTGAAGGAATCCTATGCTGAGCAAGGGGAAAATGTTTTCAAGTTCAACATGAAACCCTGCAATAATGAAGAATCAATGCCAAGAGAAATATTGACGCCAAAATATTCTGCTTATGTGAAAATTGCAGAAGGATGCAGCAACGGATGCACATTCTGCTATATCCCGTATGTTCGCGGACCGATGAGAAGCCGTCCCGTTGCATCTATTGTGCATGAAGTCAGAAGACTGGCTGCCGATGGCGTGAGAGAGTTCAATTTAATAGCACAGGACTTAAGCTGCTACGGAAGAGATTTGAGTGAACCGGCAAGTCTTGCCAAGCTTTTAAAAGAGCTTGTAAAGATTGAAGGCGTAAAAAGGATAAGACTTTTCTACCTTTACCCGACTTATTTTGATGATGAACTTTTGCAGATCATTCTGACTGAACCCAAAATCTGCAAATATGTTGATATTCCATTGCAGCATATTAGCAATAATGTGCTGAAACGTATGAACCGCAAGGACTCAACGGAAAGTATCAGGGAGTTGTTGTCAAAGATACGTTCATCTTCTCCACGCATGACAGTCAGAACTACTTTGATGGTCGGCTTCCCTGGAGAAACAGATCAGGATTTCCAAGAACTTTGCGATTTCATCAAGGAAGTAAAATTTGATGATATGGGTGCTTTCATGTTCTCACCGCAGGAAGGTACACCGGCTGCAAGAATGGCAGACCAGATTCCTGAAGAGGTTAAGGAATCCCGCTATCATGAATTAATGTCTATCCAAGCCGGCATTTCTGAAGAAAATAATGAAAATCTGATAGGCACTGAAACGGAAGTCCTTGTCGAGGAACTTATTGATACCGGTGACGGGAATATCCAGGCAAAAGGACGTGCATCTTTCCAGGCTCCGGAAGTTGATGGAAATGTGTATATCGATCAGCCGGATGACCTTCAGCCCGGTGATTTTGTAAATGTAAAAATTGTTGATGGCTATGCATACGATTTAATTGGCGAAAAGATCTAATGACCTTCTGAGAGGGAATCATGATAACTGAAATCATAACCACAGGCACTGAGCTGCTTTTGGGAGAGATTGTTAACGAGAATGCGCAGTGGCTTGCATCTTTTATGAATGAACATGGTTATACTGTGGCATATTTGACCACAGCAGGGGATAACCCGAAACGTTTGGAAGAGACTTTCAAGACTGCTCTGGCAAGAGCGGATATTGTTATCACTTCAGGCGGACTGGGCTCAACTATGGGAGATATTACAAAGAAAGCCGGAGCTGACGCATTGGGGATTCCATTCATGCTAAATGCTGACGAATCCATTCGGCTGAAGTCATATTATGAACAGAAGAAGCGTAAATATCTTCCGCCTTTAGAAAGGCAGGCCTGGTTTGCCAAAGGGGCTGTTTTACTGAAAAACGAGTATGGTTCCGCTTCCGGATCAGTAACAGAATGCAATGGCAAATTGCTGATTCATCTGCCCGGACCTCCATTTGAAATGAAAATGATGGCGCAGAATCAGATGATGCCATTCCTTGAGGAAAAATTCGGGAATCAGGGCGTGATTCGTTCTGCTGAACTGCCGGTCAAAGGATTATCGGAAGCTGAAATAGAAACAAGGATCAGCCATTTATTAAAAGCCCAGAATAATCCTACAATCGCGCTCCTGGCAAGACCGGGATATATTCTGGTCAGGGTGACTGGAAAGGGATGCAGTGCAGATGATGCCTATCATCTGATGGAACCGGTCATAAAGCAGATAGGAGAATTGCTGCCTGTCTCAAGTTATCATATAGAAAAGAATGCAAGGGAAGATTTAGTCAAGGAAATCCAAAACAATAAGCTGACTATAAGTGCCGCAGAATCTTGCACAGGCGGATTGATTGGGAAACTTCTCACGGATCTGCCCGGCAGTTCTGATTATTTCAAAGGCAGTGCGGTGACGTACTGGAATGAAGCGAAAGAAAATGTACTGCATGTCGATCCTGAAGTGCTTGAAAAATACACGGCAGTCAGTGAAAATGTGGCAAAAGAGATGGCAGAAGGGGCACGCAGACTTTATAAGAGTGACATATCCGTTTCTACTACAGGTTATGCCGGACCAGGCTCCGGAGAAAGGGGAGAACCGGCCGGGCTTGTTTATATCGGGGTTTCAGGGCCAATCGGGACTGTTGTTTACGAAGAACATTTCATGGGTTCACGTAAAAGCGTCCGTTATGCCGCTGCAGAAACGGCTTTCTATTATGCTATGAAATACATTAAGAAGTTAGTGCAGGAAGAGAGGGAAAAAGATGGCAACAGATAGTAATGCAGAAAAGAGAAAAGCTCTTGATAATGCAATCCATCAGATTACTCGTGAATTTGGCGCCGGATCGATTATGCGTCTTGGCGATATGGGGAATAAATTAGATATTGATGTTATTCCTACAGGTTCCTTAGCACTCGATATTGCTGTCGGTGTTGGCGGATATCCACGCGGCAGAGTGATTGAAATTTATGGTCCGGAATCTTCCGGTAAGACCACACTGGCCCTGCATGCAATTGCTGAAGCCCAGAAATTAGGCGGATTCGCTGCTTTTATTGATGCTGAACACGCATTGGACCCAATGTATGCTCATCGGCTTGGCGTTGATACTAAGGATTTATTAATATCCCAGCCGGACAGTGGTGAACAGGCACTCAGCATTTGTGAATCTTTGGTCAGAAGCGGCGCTGTTGATATCGTAGTCATCGACTCCGTTGCGGCATTGGTTCCAAAACAGGAAATTGAAGGCGATATTGGCGATCAGTCTGTCGGCCTTCAGGCAAGACTGATGAGTAAAGCACTCAGAAAACTGACCGGCATCATAAGCAAATCCAAAACAATCGTCATTTTCATTAACCAGATTCGTGAAAAAGTCGGCGTTATGTTTGGCAACCCGGAAACCACGACAGGCGGACGCGCACTTAAATTCTATGCATCCATGCGTATTGAAATAAGAAGAGCGGAAGCCATAAAGAATGGCACGGATGTTATCGGAAACAGGACAAGGGCAAAGGTTGTAAAGAACAAAGTGGCTCCTCCGTTTAAGGTGGCTGAATTTGATATCATGTATGGGGAAGGCATTTCTGTAGAAGGAACACTTCTTGATATTGCTGTAAATATGGATATTATCCAGAAGAGCGGAGCCTGGTATTCCTATAATGGAAGCAGAATCAGCCAGGGACGTGAAGCAGCCAAGACATACTTAAAAGAACATCCGGATGTTGCTGCTGAGATTGATAAAACCATCAGGGATACACTTGTCGTTGAGCCTGGCCATTTTGAAGATGGCGTATTATCTGAACAAGATGAAGAGGACAAATAAGACTGCATATGAATCAGCAATTCATTTATTGAATTACAGACCCCAAAGTGAATATGAACTTAGAACCAAACTGGCCCGCAAAGGATATGATCCTGATGAGATCGGCAAAGTCATGGATAAGTTAAAGCACTATGGGTATCTGAATGATTCTGAGCTCGCGGATGATTTGTTTGATTCATTCAGGAACAGAAAATGTTATGGGGACACCTATATTCATCAGAAGCTTAAGTCCAGAGGGCTCCATACCAATAAGCATTTAACGGCGGAGGAAGAAATAGATATTGCCGTTTCCTTACTGGAAGAAAAAGTCCGGATCAAACCGGAGTTATTAATTAATTACAGGAAGGCCGCCGCATTTCTTCTGAGGCGCGGACTCTCGCAAAGTGCAGTGATGACAGCTTTAAGAGAAGTAAGAACATTCGAATACGAAGATTAGTCTCTTATAGTACCTGCCACATTTACAAAGAGTCCCGTAATTTGGGACATTTCAGAAATTTCAAATTTGAATTGATAAAGCCATGCTGAAGTTCAGCATGGCTTTTCATGTTTGGTAAATAGATATGCGCGCAGGTTTCAACCATGATATTCGGGGAAAACCGTCCGTTGGCAGAATAGTTTTGATGGAATAAAAAAATAATCAGATAGTTTACTTTGACCTATTGACTTTTTGATTTATTGTTTTATAATATAGAAAAGAATCAATGGAAGGGAGGGCTGGCAAGCAATGCATAATTCAATGTTATCTGACAGGATTGAAAAGTTTATTTTGGAAATGCTGGGTAAACAGTCAACTGATGAAATTTTACTGAAAAGGAAAGATGTGGCAGATTTATTAGAATGTGCTCCTTCTCAAATTACGTATGTAATTAATACCAGATTTTCTCCCGATAATCGTTTTGTCGTGGAATCAAGGCGCGGAAGCGGAGGATATATCAAGATATCGTTAGGAGAAGATAATGCACCTTCACATTCTAAGGATCAGGCTTCATCCAAGACCAGAAGCAGTACCAGCACAGGAGGGAAACAACGAACCAATGAAATTCATCCCAATAGTATTACAGAAATAGAGAATGGATTAGACAGCTATTTCAGAATGCTCTTAGACTATGAAATTATCTCGTCCAGAGAATACAGATTAATTTGTACACTAACTCATACAATGCTGGAGTATTGTCCTGAAAGCCACCGTCGTGAGGCGGCCAAGACAATGATTCATAGAATTGAATGGGTCACGAAAGGAGAATAAAATGCTTTGTGATTCTTGTCATCAAAAAGAAGCTGTCATTCATATGACGCAAGTGGTTAATGGCAGAAGATCTGAACGGCATTTATGCCGGGATTGTGCCAGGAAAGAAAATTTGATCAACGATCCGTTTGATCTTTGGAATCAGGAAGTTTTTGCTCATCCATTTGATTCCTTTTTCGGTAATGACTTTGTCAATCCTTTCCAGCATGCAGAGCAGAACCTGCAGCCTGGTTTGTCATGTTCCAATTGCGGGAAGACATATCAGGATTTTAGAAAGGATGGTCTGCTTGGCTGCGAGGAGTGCTATAACCAGTTCCGTTCCAAATTGAAAAATTTCCTGAATAAAAATCAGGGAACTGATCAGCATATCGGAAAGGCTCCTGGTAAACAGGACGAGGAAAAAACAGAAGGAATGTCTGAAATCAATCGGCTGAAAAGTGAGCTCAAGAAGTGCATCAAGGAAGAAAACTACGAACAGGCAGCTGTAATCAGAGATCAGATTAATAAACTTGAGGGAGGCAGCTCTAAATGAAATTAGAGGAGTTTTTAGCCGGCCCGGCAGGCGGCTTGACTGATGGAAACCAGGATCGGTCTGAATTTGGGAAGCGAATCTGCATCAGGAGGAATATAAGCGGATTTCATTTTCCGGAGAAGCTTTCCATGCAGGAAAGACAAAAGGTCTTGTCTGAAATACAAAGGGCTCTTGATGCAGCTGGACTTGATGCTGAAGAGTATCCGCTGGCAGGCATGGATTCAAACGAAAGACAGGTATTGCTTGACAGAGGCATGATTCCGAAAAAAAGTCTGCGGAATTTAAATGGAATAAGTTTGTTCCTGATTGGAGACGGACATATTTCTCTCCTGTCTAATGCATTGGATCATATATGCCTCAATGCAGCCGGCCATGCGGATTCTTTCTCTGGCAGCTGGAAAGATTTAACACAAATTGATGATAAATTATCTCAATCAATCCGCTATGCTTATGATAATCAATTCGGCTATTTAACGGGATCTATTTTTAATACGGGTACCGGATTAGCTGCCGAGGCAATGCTCTTCCTTCCAGGTCTTACTGCCAACGGCAGGATCAGGGATCTGGCCAGGGCTGTTGAACGGCAGGGATTTTCCATCAGGAGCCTGACAGGTAATGATTCCTGGAATAGTGCCTTTTATGAAATAAAGTCTACACAGACGATCGGTGTCCAGGAAGAAAAGTATATGCAAAGATTTGATTCGCTTCTTTCGGATATCAACGACATCGAAAACCAGTACTGGGAAAAGATGTTCAAAGGTTCTGAGATAACTATCAGGGATCAGATCTGGAGGGCATTGGGAACTTTGAAATATGCCCGGCAGATTGACGAACAGGAAGCGATGAAACTGGCAGGCCTTATAAAAGCTGGCGTAAAAGAGAAAATGATACCAGATAAGAATGGGTTATTATTTCATCAAATCTTTTCTCTGGTTTCAAATAACCAGGTCGCTTATACGACACATAAAGAAATGGATGATGCACAATCAATCAATGCATGGCGTGCTGCTTTGCTGAGAGATGCAGTTAAAGAATTATAATGAAAGATTATTTTACCCTTATAAGGAGGGATTAATATGGAAGATAGATATACTGATGGTGTTAAGAATGCCTGGAAATTTGCAGCACAGGAAGCTGCAAAATTGGGCAGCGATTACATCGGTACTGAGCACTTGCTGATTGGCATTGCTCATGAAGGAGATTCCGCAGGCGGAAAGATTTTAAATTCCCTGGGGATTACTGTTGGTACTCTGGAAGAGCTTTTGTCCGGCAGCAGAAATACATCCCTGTTCCGGAGATCCGAACTGTATGTTGCACCGCGTACAAAACGCGTACTGGAGATGGCTGTCGAAGAAGCCAATGAACTCGGAAATTCTTATGTCGGGACAGAACATCTGCTTCTGGCAATACTGCACGAAGGCGGCGGCCTGGCTGTAAGAATTTTAGAGCAGCTGGGAGTCACTGAGGATAAACTTCAGAAAGCATTTGAAGATGTACTTTCTGAGGATAATTCCAAGAGTGATCAATCGGCTTCCCTTGGCGATTTAAGTGACTTTGCCATTGATTTGAATGAACGTGCCAAACAGGGAAAAATCGATCCTGTCATTGGCCGCGAGGAAGAAATCAACAGAGTTATTCAAATTCTGTCCAGAAGAAGCAAAAACAATCCTGTGCTTATTGGCGAACCTGGCGTTGGTAAAACTGCTATCGCGGAAGGCCTGGCTCAGAGAATCGTAAACAATGATGTGCCTGAAATATTGAAAAACTGCCATATTATTTCACTGAATATGTCTGCAGTTGTTGCTGGCACAAAGTACAGAGGTGAATTTGAGGAAAGGCTGAAAAAGGTGCTGGATACCGTCAAGCAGCATTCCGACTGGATTCTGTTCATTGATGAACTCCATACACTGGTAGGAGCAGGTTCCAGCGAAGGCTCCATGGATGCAGCAAATATCATGAAACCTGCACTTGCAAGAGGTGAGCTTCACTGCATTGGCGCTACAACCCTGAAAGAATATAAAAAATATATCGAAAAGGATGCAGCTTTGGAAAGACGTTTCCAGCCTGTAAAGGTAGGAGAACCGAATCCTGCAGATACCCTTCGTATTCTGGAAGGCCTGCGCGACAGATATGAGGCATTCCATAAGGCTAAAATTACTGATGAAGCATTGAAGGCTGCTGTTGAGCTTTCCGGACGTTATATTACGGATAGATTCCAGCCGGATAAATCAATTGATGTAATCGATGAAGCGGCTGCCAAGGTACGTATGGAAGCTTCTTCAGCACCAGAAGGACTTAAAAACAAGGAAGCCCAGCTTGCATCCCTGCAGAAAGAAAAGGAAGCGGCAATCTCCACGCAGGACTATGAACGCGCTGCTATTTACCGTGACCAGTCCAAGAAGCTTGAAGCGGATATCGAACAGTTGAAGAAAGAATGGAAAGGTGCTGACCATGATCATCTTACTGTAACTGAAGAAGATGTTGCAGAAGTTGTTTCCAAATGGACAGGTGTTCCTCTCCAGAACCTGAAGAAGAGCGATTCCGAACGTCTGCTTCACCTGGAAGATGAACTCCATAAGAGAGTCATCGGACAGGATGATGCTGTTCATGCGGTTGCTACTGCAATCCGCCGTGCGAGAGCAGGCATGAAGGATCCAAAACGCCCGATTGGTTCTTTTCTGTTCCTCGGTTCGACCGGTGTCGGCAAAACGGAACTGGCACGTGCCCTGGCAGAGACAATGTTTGGCAGCGAAAAGAATATGATTCGTTTTGATATGTCCGAATACATGGAAAAGCATGAAGTTTCGCGTCTGGTCGGTGCACCTCCAGGATACGTCGGATACGAAGAAGGCGGTCAATTGACAGATGCCGTCAGAAAGAATCCTTACAGTGTCATTCTCTTTGATGAAGTAGAAAAAGCTCACATGGATTTCTTCAATATCCTGCTGCAGGTATTGGATGACGGCCGCCTGACAGACGGTCAGGGACGTACGGTTGATTTCACAAACTGTGTCATCATAATGACAAGCAACCTGGGATCCAATTATCTCAAGGGACACGTAAAGAAACCGGGCTTCTCTTCTGATAGTGATGATAAGAAGGATGAAGATTTCGAATCGATCAAGGAAACAATCCTTGCTGAAGTAAAGCGTACCTTCAGACCGGAATTCATCAACCGTATCGATGAAATCAT
The DNA here is from genome assembly GCF_000435155.1 of Dialister sp. CAG:357. Classification (NCBI taxonomy): domain Bacteria; kingdom Bacillati; phylum Bacillota; class Negativicutes; order Veillonellales; family Veillonellaceae; genus Dialister; species Dialister sp. CAG:357. Next base: position 25,052 of record NZ_FR896378.1, read on the forward strand.
TGTTTTCCATCCATTGACGGAAGAGAACCTTTCTGCCATCGTAAATCTGCTTTTGAAAGATGTAGAAAAGAAACTGGAACATTTCAATGTAAGTCTTGAAATTTCTGATTCCGCTAAGAAGCTTCTGATCAAAGATGGTACAGATATTGAGTATGGTGCCCGTCCTTTGAAGAGGGTTATTCAGAAAGAAATCGAAGATCCGGTTGCCAACTTGATTCTGGAAGATGGATTGGAAGGCAAGTCAGTACTTCAGATTAATACGGACGACAAGAATAAATTGACTTTTACAGCTAAATAATTTCAGTTATATAAACGTATAGTATAATGGATACAGGCCGCATTGCCTGTATCCATTTTTTTGTATGAGGTATTTAACATGAGTGGGAAAAATAATAAAAACATTAAATATAAATGTTCGAACTGTGGTGCAGAAACACTAAAATGGATGGGTAGATGTCCACAATGTGGGGAATGGAATACCCTTGAAGAGAAAATTGAAGTATCTGCTCCCAAAAATATAAGAATCAGTGGTGCTGAAACCATTTCAAAGGCTCCTGTCAGCCTTTCCAAAATCAATCTGTCGAACCATAACAGAATTAAGCTGGGTCTTTCTGAAGTAGACCGGCCGCTTGGCGGCGGCGTCGTTCCAGGGTCCGTAATTTTATGGGGCGGTGAGCCTGGTATAGGCAAGTCTACACTTATCCTGCAGATATGTAATGCTATGGCGAAAACCGGGAACACGGTCCTTTATTGCAGCGGAGAGGAATCAGAAGAGCAGATCAAGCTCCGGGCTGAACGTCTTAACATCAATGAAGATGCCTGCTATATTTATTCGGGCGGAGATCTTGAGGCAATTATCAACGAGGCCAACGAAATCAAGCCTAATATGCTTGTTATTGACTCCATCCAGACCATGTACATTTCAGATAACGATTCTCCCATGGGGAGTCCCGCTCAGATACGAGATTGTACAGCTGCTCTTGTCAGGTTTGCAAAAGCGAATAATATAACAGTCATGATTATAGGGCATGTTACCAAAGAGGGTAATTTGGCAGGACCCCGTATTTTGGAACATATGGTGGATGTCGTACTTTATCTGGAAGGCGACCGGAGCTATCAGTTCAGGGTTCTGCGGACAGTAAAGAACAGATTTGGCTCTACCGCAGATTCAGGCCTTTTTGTCATGGAAGGAAAGGGATTAATCGGAATTCAAGATCCGTCAACCTATCTGTTAAGAGACCGCGCTGAAATGGTGCCCGGGTCTATCGTCATGGCATGCATGGAAGGCCTCAGGCCGATATTGATTGAAATTCAGGCGCTGACAACACATTCTGTGCTGGCCATACCAAGAAGGATTTCTTCAGGATATGACTATAACAGGCTTGTTATACTTCTTGCTGTTCTGGAAAAGCGCGGGCATGTTATGTTTTCTTCAGATGATGTCTATCTTAATGTTGCCGGCGGATTTAAGGTGAGGGAAACAGCGGCTGATCTTGCTGTTGCGCTGGCCTTGGTTTCAATGAAGAAGGAAAAACCTATACCATCCGGGCTGATGGCCCTTGGGGAAATCGGGCTGACAGGTGAAATACTCCCTGTTTCTCATATAGGTATCCGACTCAAAGAGGGGATAAAGATGAATTTCAAACAATTTATTCTTCCTTCCAGAAATAAAAATGAGGTATTATCTCTTGAAAAAAGTGGTAAAATTGGTCATGGTTTAGATATTCATTTTGTTGAAAAGATTACGCAGGCTCTTGATTTTTTATAATGTCTCGTTTTTTCTAGCAAGAGTAGTGTAAATCGCATGCATATTTTGGTATAATAAAAAAATACATAAAACATACATAAGAATGAACTAAACTCATAAGATTTTTGTTTCAATTTGTTTATGACACTACTTTTTTTAATTAAGAGGAAATTTTAAGATGCCGGAAAAAATACTGAGAGCAATATTTGTCTTGCTTTTCACTGTCCTCGGAATCGTTTTATCGAGGCAGGGAGAAACAGTACTTGCATTGCTGCTGCCAAACTCAGTTCTGACTGAAACTATTTTAGGAATTACATTTATGTCGCTGGCTGCCATGCTGGTTGGCGGTATATTCGGGGCAATTATCGGGAGCTTTATTTCACCATACCTGATCAAGAGCCTTTTTATGTTCACATCAACAGTAGAAAAGTCTCTTTCAGCCATGTCCACGCAGGATCTCATTGCGGGAACCCTGGGGCTGTTTTTGGGTCTCATTATTGCAAACCTTGTGGGACTGGCATTTGGGAGTGTTCCCTATATCGGGCCATATGTTTCCGTAGCTTTGAGTATTATTCTCGGCTATCTTGGAATGCACTTGGTGGTCAGTAAAAAAAGTGAATTGGCAGGCTGGCTGCATTTGCATGCAGAAGGATCTTTTGATAAGAAAAAGAATAAAGATCATCATACCGGCAAATTATTGGATACAAATGTTATCATAGATGGACGTGTAGCAGACATTTACAGATCAGGATTTCTTGAAGGGCCGATCATCGTCCCTGTTTTTGTCTTGGAAGAGCTGCAGAAGATTGCTGACAGTTCTGATATTCTTAAGAGAAACCGTGGACGCAGGGGACTCGACATACTCAATCATATGAGAAAGAACAGCAAGGATGATGTGATCATCGTAACAAATGATTTTGAGGATATTTCTGAAGTCGATTCCAAACTTGTGAAGCTGGCACGTGAGAAAAATTATAAAATAGTCACTAATGACTATAATTTGAATAAGGTAGCTGAGCTGCAGGGCGTTGCTGTTCTGAACATAAATGATCTGGCAATAGCCGTGAAGCCTGCTGTAATTCCGGGCGAGCAGATTTTTGTCCAATTGGTCAAGAGCGGCAAGGAAGAAGGACAAGGCGTTGCTTATCTTGAAGATGGCACAATGATCGTTGTTGAAAACGGGAGCCAGTGCATAGGAAAAGAGGTTCCGGTCATCATTACATCTGTATTACAAACTTCTGCCGGAAAAATGATATTTGCAAAATTGGAAAGTGACGAATGAATAGTTTGATCTTAGTTGCTGCAGGTAAGGGTACCAGAATGAATGCAGCAAAAAATAAACTGTTTTTGGAGTACCAAGGATATCCCTTAATTTATTACACGCTGAAAAATATTCAGAAAAGCAGGCTGCTTTCTGAATTGATTGTTGTCGCCAGCAAGGAAGAACTCAGTATTTTTCTCCCTTTAGTCGAATCTCTCAATTTTAAGATTCCTGTGAAATTTGCATCAGGCGGAGCCAGAAGAATTGATTCAGTCAGAAATGGTCTGGCACAGGTGTCAGATCGTTCAGAGAAGGTACTGGTCCATGACGGGGCAAGACCTTTCGTGGATGGAGAAATAATCGATCTCGCGTTCATCTCTATTGATTCCCGTCATCCTGCCGTTATGGTTGGAATACCCTGTGTTGACACGATGAAGGCTGTGTCATATGACACTATAGTAAAGACGCTGGATCGTTCCAATTTGATCAGGGCACAAACTCCGCAGGGCGCTTATACAGATATTTTCCAAAAGGCAGTATCTGCATTGGAAAATGACAGCACTATTACAGATGATGCTTCCATTTTGGAAAATGCAGGCATAAAAGTCAGCGTAGTGCCTGGGAAAGAATCATATTTTAAGGTAACAACACCAGAAGATTGGGATCGATTCAAGACAATGATGAATAAAGATAATGCGTTTTGCCGCATAGGGCAGGGGTATGATATTCACCAGATGGATGAATCATCACCGCTTGTCATCGGTGGTGTCAAAATTAGAGATCATCATGGATTAAAGGGGCATTCTGATGCGGATGTTCTGATACATGCCATCATAGATGCTCTGCTGGGTGCCGCCGGGCTGCGGGATATTGGGTATTATTTCCCCGATACTGATGACAGGTATAAGGGGATTTCCAGTTTGAAACTGCTTGAGAATGTCGGTAAAATGATAACTGAATCTGGTTTCCTGATTGGAAATATAGATACGACTGTTATTGCTGAGAAACCTAAGCTGGCAGGATATATTGATACTATGAAGGCTAACATTGCCGGTGTATTGGATATCCCGGTTTCCAAATTGGGGATTAAGGCAAAAACAAATGAAAAATTAGATGCAGCAGGCAGAGAAGAAGGAATTGCGTCTTTTGCATCTGCGATATTATTTAGGAGGGATTTTTAATGGAGAAGAAAGTTAAAGTTCGTTTTGCACCAAGTCCTACAGGGCCTTTTCATATTGGCGGCGCCAGATCTGCTTTGTTCAACTGGCTCTATGCACATCATATGAATGGTACATTCCTGGTTAGAATTGAAGACACAGACTTAAAGAGATCTACGAAAGAATCCGAAGAAAACATAAAGGATTCTCTGAAATGGCTGGGACTTAACTGGGATGAAGGCATCGATGTGGGAGGAGACAATGGCCCATATAGACAGACTGAACGCCTCGATATTTACAATGCAGAAGTTAAGAAACTGATTGACGAAGGAAAAGCCTACTACTGCTACTGCACAGAAGAAGAACTGGAAGAAAGCAGAAAAGAACAGATAGCAGCAGGCAAGACTCCGGTTTATGATGGACATTGCGAACATTTAACGCAGGGACAGATTGATCAGTATAAGGCTGAAGGTCGCAAACCGGTCGTCCGCCTGAAAGTCAGAAAAGATGGTGTGTTTGCATTTGATGATATGGTCAGAGGCCATGTTGAGTTCCAGGCATCCGGAATCGGTGATTTCATCATTGTAAAATCCGATGGCATTCCGGTGTATAACTTCGCAGTAGTTATCGATGATGCCAAGATGGGGATCACTCACGTTATCCGTGCTGAAGAACACCTTTCCAATACACCCAGACAGTTAGCTATTTATGAAGCGCTGGGTTATGAAGTTCCTAAGTTTGGTCATATTTCTCTGATTCTGGGTGCTGACCATAAGAAGATGAGCAAGAGACATGGCGCTACCTCAGTGACTGAATATAGAAATATGGGATATCTTCCGCAGGCTATGTTCAATTACCTGGCTTTGCTTGGATGGGCTCCGCAGGGAGAACAGGAAATTTTCTCAGTAGATGAATTAGTCAAGCAGTTCTCTATGAACCGTGTTTCCTCCAATGATGCTGTTTTTGATATTGAAAAGCTGAACTGGATTAATTTCCAGTATATGAAACAGTTAACACCGGATCAGCTGCTGGAACTGACTCTGCCATTTATTGAAAAGGCAGGATACGTGCAGGAACCTATCGATGCTGATAAGAAAGAATGGCTCAAAGCAGTCGTGTGGTATGTACGTGATCATTTGTATTATGGTGCGCAGGCTCCGGAAAATGTTAAGGTTTTCTTTGAAGATCTCCCGGCGCTTCAGGATCCGGAGCTGCTTGCTGTCATGAAGGCTGAAACAAGTGCATTGATCATCAAATCCTTTGCAGAAGAACTGAAAAAGCTGGAATCCTTCGATGCTGATTCTATCAAGAGCTGTTTTACCCGCCTGATGAAGGAAACAAAAGTCAAAGGAAAAGCTGCATTTGAACCAGTCAGAATTGCTTTGACAGGCGTTACCCATGGACCTGGCCTCTATGATATGATTGCATTATTTGGTAAAGAAAAGGCCGTCAAACTCTTAGAAGATGCTTTGGCGTATTGTTCTGACAATTAAGAATTTGGCTAAATCTTAGCTGCCAATTATTGGTGTTGTTTATTGATGGTCAGATTTAGTCAGATATAAGGAGAAGTCTCGATGGATTTTGAACTTATTGAGCATGCCCTTCCCATACTGCTTCTTGGAGCAGGTGTGACGATTGAAATCACAGCGGTCAGCGTTGCCATTGGTTTCTTTATTGGCTTGTTTGTGGGCATTGCCAGAATTTCCCAGATGAAAATTTTAAGAATTCTGGCCACTATTTACGCTGACTGCATCAGAGGAACTCCTCTGCTGGTGCAAATCTTCCTTATATATTTTGCACTGCCAATTGTTACAGGGCACAGAGTTGAACCTTTTGCAGCTGCCGTTATTGCCTGCGGTATTAACAGCGGTGCTTATGTTTCTGAAATTTTCAGAGCAGGAATCCAGTCAATCGATATCGGTCAGACCGAAGCAGGAAGATCTTTGGGATTAACATGGTGGCAGACGATGTACTATGTAATACTGCCGCAGGCGGTCAGAAACATTCTGCCGCCGCTCGGTAATGAATTCATTGCGATGCTGAAAGATTCTTCTTTGGTTTCAGTTATTGGATTTGAAGAATTGACAAGAAGAGGACAGTTAATTATTGCTCAGACGTATGGATCCTTTGAAATTTGGACAACCGTTGCAATTCTTTACCTCATTATGACATTAGCAATTTCTCGAGTAGTTGCCGCTTTGGAAAAGAGATAATTATGCCTGAAACAAAAAATTTGATAGAGATCAAGCATATAAGCAAGAAGTTTGGTGATCTTACAGTTTTAAAAGACATCAGCCTGAAGGTCAAGGAAAAAGAAGTTGTGGTTATCATAGGACCGTCCGGTTCAGGAAAAAGTACGCTTTTACGCTGCATAAACGGACTTGAAACACCGACATCGGGCGCTATTTTCTTTGATGGCCTTGAGGTTAACGGGGAAAAGAACATCAATTACGTAAGAACTGAAGTCGGCATGGTCTTTCAGCGATTTAATTTGTTCCCGCATATGACAGTACTGCAAAATCTTATGCTGGCGCCTATGAAGGTAAGAAAGATTTCCTCTGATGAGGCGAAGGAAAGAGGTATGCTTCTTCTGAAGAAAGTCGGCCTTGCTGATAAAGCGGATTACAAACCGGCACAGCTCTCAGGCGGTCAGCAGCAGCGAGTCGCGATTGCCCGTGCTCTTGCGATGAAGCCGAAAGCTCTCTTGTTTGATGAACCGACTTCTGCACTGGATCCAGAAATGGTCCATGAAGTATTGGACGTCATGAAGGAAGTTGCTGAAGAGGGCATGACTATGGTCGTCGTTACTCACGAAATGGGATTTGCCCGTGAGGTTGGATCGCGCGTGGTATTTATCGACCAGGGCGTCACAGTAGAAGAAGGTACTCCGGAAGACGTGTTCAATCATACAAAAGAAGACCGGACAAAGGAATTCCTCTCCCAGGTTCTCTAAACAATCCTGCCATAATTTATTTTTATACCAAAGCCCAAATTTTTATAATATTTGGACAGCTATATTTCGGCTTTTAGATTGACGAAATTAAAAAATTATGGTATTGTTAAAACATGCTCAATCTGAGCAATGTAGTAATTTTTTTAGGAGGAATTTCCATGAAAGGTACAGTTAAGTGGTTCAGTGCAGAAAAGGGCTATGGCTTTATTGAAAGAGAAGAAGGCGGAGATGTTTTTGTTCATTTCTCTGCTATTCAGTCCGATGGCTTCAAGACACTGAATGAAGGTCAGAAAGTTGATTTCGAAATTATTGATGGTGCAAGAGGACCGCAGGCTGCAAACGTAAAAGTTGAAGGCTGATCACTTACTGAAGCAATAGAGCGAAAGTTTCTGAATCAAAGAATGGGAGTAAATCTTTAATGGATTTACTCCCATTTTTCATTTGTTTCATAAATATAAATTTAGGCTTATAGGACATTTCGTGTTGTTTTTAT